>PWUP01000111.1 GCA_003562535.1 Gammaproteobacteria bacterium
CCACGTAGAGCGTCCGCTCGGGATCAGCAAATGCGTGGAGCGGCGTTGGGCAGACCCGGCGGTGAAGCGTTCCCATTGATAGTCCAGCGACAGTAAGTGATTCCACTGACCGCGTTGGAAGCGACGACTGAGGCCAAATGCGCCGGTAATGGAATCTTTGCGGCTGGAATCTTCGGCATCAATTCGGGCTCTCAGTATATAAGCGTCATTGCGGGGGTCAGCACCGGGTAGGGTGTAGGCCATGCCTAAGCCGTAGCGAATCTGCGAAACCAACGCTTGCGTTTCGAACTGATGCCCTCGGCGATTGACCCAACGGCGCTCTAAGCCGGCGCGGGCGCGTGGGCCGGTATCCGTAGCGTAGCCTAAGCCGAGCGTGTACTTGCTACGGCTGCGCATAGTCAGATCAATGAACACAGGAATCACAAGGTCTTCAGCCGTATCAGGTGAAGCGTCAATCATCACCTGATCAAAATAGCTGCTATTGACTAAATCGCTTTGTACCTGCTGCAACGCGGCGGCGCTGAACGCTTGTCCGGGGTAGAGGTCTATGAAACGCGCCAGAAATGCAGGTTGCAGCGGACTGTCTTGGAACTGGACTTCCCCAAACTGGTAGCGGCGTTGGGTATCGTAATGCAGGCTGACGGTGGCTTCATAGGCGTCCAAGTCAATTTGGATCTGACTGCGCCGGAAGCGTGCATCAAAATAACCGCGTTCAGTGGCTAAGGTTTGGAGTCGGGTGCGCAGCCGTTCATACTGACGCTGGTCTAGGGGGGCACCAATTTCAAGACGCGGGGGGCTGAGCAGGGCTTGAAAGGCTGGGTCGTTCTCGCCTTCGCCAACGATCTGAATGTCTAGGGCAACCAGTGGTAATGCCGGACCAGGATCAATGATATAGCGGGCGTGCCAGCCGTCGGCAGTGGCGGTCAGCTCGGTGTCAATCTCTGGTTGATAGTAACCGAAGGGTTGCAGCGCGGCGCGAATATCATCGGGGGCGCGTTGATGCAACCAACGCAAGCGTGATTCCCGTGGCAGGGTTGCATCGGCTGCGGTGAACGGTTGTAAGCGCAGAAACGCTTCGACATTGGTACGCACGTCACCGCTGACGCCTTCAATATCCACACGCAAGCGTGGAGTATCCGCATGGGCCACCGAGATGACTGCCCACCATAGCATCAGCAACACGGCTGCACAGTCGGTGATTTTGCGTAGTCGGAGTGTTTGATCCAATGTCGGTGTCATTTACTTTACAATGTGATTAACTAGTATATTGCATTATGATGCAGCTCATCATCCATAACATTGATAGTCACTGTGACCCATGACGGTTAACTCATCCTCGCGTAAATCTGGATCTCCATCTGCCCCAGTTAGGGCACGGCGTATCGGACCTTCTCTTGGCAGCGGTCTACTCGGGCTGTTGACTTTGTCGTTGTGCGGTGTGTTACTGGTTGGCAGTGTGGCGCTGGGCTTATACATGAATGAGCTGGATAAAGTTATCCAGACGCAATTTGCTGGCAAGCGTTGGGCGTTGCCCGCTCGGGTGCATGCCCGACCGTTACAACTGTTTCCTGGTGCGCGGTTGAGCGCTGAGGAATTTGCCGCCGAGCTTGACTTATTACCTTACCATGCCACTGAGGGACAACCCAACCGTCCTGGCTCGTTTCGGCGCACGGGTTCACAGTTCGAATTATACACGCGCAGTTTTAGTTTCTGGGATGGTGTGGAACCCGCCCGTTTGATTCGTTTGGAGTTTGCGGAAGGGCATTTGACGGCGCTACGGAGTTTGGATGATCAGCCTGATCCCACGCTGTTGCGTATTGAGCCTGTTGAAATTGCAGGTATTTATCCCAGTCACGGTGAAGATCGTATTCTAACCCGTTATCGTGATTTACCACCGGTGTTGATTGATGCCCTGATCGCGGTTGAGGATAGAGCTTTTTATCAGCACATGGGGGTTGATCTGCGCGGTATCACCCGCGCTTTTATCGCCAATGTGCGGGCTGGACGCACAGTACAGGGAGGCAGCACCTTAACCCAACAATTAGTCAAGAATTTCTTTCTGACTAATGAGCGCAGTTTAGAGCGTAAGATCAACGAAGCGCTGATGGCAATATTGGTCGAATGGCGCTACGACAAGCGTGATATTCTCGAAGCTTATGCGAATGAAATTTATCTTGGCCAAGACGGTTCCCGTGCGATTCACGGTTTTGGGTTGGGCAGTCGGTTTTATTTTGATCGCACCTTAAATGAGCTGGATTTACACCATGTCGCGCTCTTGGTCGGTTTGATCCGCGCCCCTTCGCATTACAATCCGCGCCGGTTTCCTGAGCGGGCTAAGGCTCGCCGAGCGGTGGTGTTGGATGTCATGGTCGATCAATACCTAATTAGCGCAGAAGTGGCTGAGATTGCTAAGCAAATGCCCTTGGGCGTGACCCAAGAGGTACCGCGAGGCCGTGGGCGTTACCCAGCCTTTCTCGATCTGGTGCGACGCCATCTCCAGGAAAATTATCGTGATGATGATTTGACTTCAGAAGGTTTGCGGGTTTTCACCACCATTGATCCACGGTTGCAGGATGCGGCAGAGCAAGCGCTAGTCAATCGCTTGGCTCAACTTGATGAACGCGCTCGTGGCGGTAATTTAGAGGCTGCCGCTATTACGGTGGATATTCGTACCGGCGAGGTGCTTGCCATGGTCGGTGGGCGTGATCCACGCATGGAAGGGTTTAATCGGGTGCTCGATGCTCAGCGCCAACCAGGCTCGGTGATTAAGCCTTTCATTTATCTTGCCGCTTTGGAATTTCCGGCCAGTTACACCTTAGCGACCCTAATCAGCGATGAGCCCCTCACCTATCGACCGGATCGAGGGCCGGTATGGCGGCCTACAAACTATAATAATCGCTATCATGGCTGGGTGCCGTTGCAGGAGTCGCTGGCGCGTTCCTACAATGTCGCGACAGCGCGTCTGGGATTGAATGTTGATGTCACTCGCGTTATTCAAATGTTGCAGCGTTTGGGGCTGGAAAAATCTTTGCAACCGTACCCCTCGTTATTGCTTGGTGCCATTGATCTGTCTCCCCTCGAAGTGGCTCAGCTTTATATTGCACTGGCCAGCGGCGGTTACCACTTACCGCTGCGGACTATTAGCGAAGTGGCCAGCGCTGAGGGGCAACCCCTGCCGCGTTTGTATTCTTTAAGCTTGGAAAAAGTCATCGATTCTGGGCCAGCGTATTTGATCAATGTGGCCTTGCAACGCGCCGTACACAGTGGGACAGGGACGGCAATTCATCGCGCTATGCCCAGCATGAATATTGCAGGTAAAACCGGCACTACTAATGATCACCGCGACAGTTGGTTTGCGGGTTACAGTGGCAATGTGCTCACGGTCGTGTGGGTCGGACGTGATGACAATCAGCCCACCGGTCTTAGCGGTTCCAATGGGGCATTGCCCGTGTGGCTAGACATCATGCAGCGCATGCCGCTAAACCCAGTGCAGATGGCTTTACCTGATGACGTGCATCGGGTGCTGATTGATCCTGCTAGCGGTCGGTTAGCCGATGAGCAGTGCAGTGGTGCGCAATGGGTTCCCTTTATCCAAGGTTCTGAGCCTTATGACTGGGCACCCTGCAGCAGTCATTACTACACCCAACGCTTTTTTGACCCCATTGAAGTCCATGATGAGGCTGAAGATACCGTCGATTCTTTCTTTAGAAGGTTGCTACCATGATATTGAACTATCGCTTATTGAGTTTAACGCCTGTGTTATTCGTACTGGGTGGCTGTATGGCGCCCCTGACCCAACCCGCTGCCCCAGTAGTGGATCGTAGTGTCTATCGCCAGCCGGTTCAACCCAGAGAGCCAGAACGGCCTGTGGTGGAGGCTGTCCCCCTAGAACGTCCCCAACCGATTATTGCTGAACGTCAGCCGCTGCTTGATCCTCAGCCGATTGAGCGGCCACAACAGGCTAGCCCCGCAGCACCAGCGGCACCCAGCCCCGCGCCACGACCGGCTGAACAGCCGAGTGGTCAGGCGGTTGCCGCTTTGCTGGACAGTGCTGCGGATCATGTCGGCAGTGGTAATATGGATCAAGCCGCTGGAGCGCTGGAACGTGCTTTACGCATTGAACCCAATAATGCCACGATTTGGCACGATTTAGGACAAATCCGTTTGCACCAACGTGAGTTTAGCCAAGCGGAATCGATGTTTGATAAATCCAACAGTTTAGCCAGTGGTGATCGGGCTTTGCGGGCGCGTAACTGGCGCATGATTGCCGTGGCACGGCGTGCCGGTGGTGACACCGCAGGGGCTGAAGCCGCCGAGGCACAGGCTACGGTACTAGAGCGTTAACGGGTAGTCGCTAGTGTCTGACATTGTTGATTTGCTGGGGGCTGAGGGGGTTCTAGCCCAATATGTGCAAGGCTTTGCTCCACGCCCCCAGCAGCAACATCTGGCCCGTGCTGTGGCGGAAACCTTACAACAGTTCAGTGTGCTGGTGGCTGAGGTTGGCACGGGTACGGGTAAAACCTATGCCTATGTGTTGCCCGCGTTGCTGTCGGGTCACAAAATCATTATTTCTACGGGAACTCGTAATTTACAGGAGCAGTTGTACAGCCAAGATCTGCCGCTGGTGCGCCGAGCATTAGGTGTGCCGCTGAATTTGGCCTTGCTTAAAGGACGGTCCAATTACTTATGCCGTTACCGCTTACAACAAGCAGCAGCGCAAACCTACAGTCATCGTGAACAGGCGGTGTACGTTGCGGCCATTGCTGACTGGGCGCAGCGAACGCATGATGGCGATATTGCTGAGGTGGTCGAGGTGCCCGAGGATGCGCCGATCTGGCCACAGGTCACCTCTACCGCAGATAATTGTTTAGGAGGGCAATGCCCCTTTTTCGATGAGTGCTTTGTGTTTAAAGCACGTCGCAAGGCTTTGGCCGCAGATGTCGTGGTGGTCAACCATTATTTGCTGTGTGCCGATTTGACCCTGAAAGAAGAAGGTTTTGGTGAATTACTGCCTAATGCACAAGCAGTTATTATTGATGAGGCGCATCAATTACCTGAGGTTGCAGGGCAGTTTTTCGGTGCAACTTTAAGCAGTCGGCAATTGCAAGAACTCGCGTATGATTGCCAAGTTGAGCAGCAACGCGAAGCCCCAGATTTTACTGATTTATTACACCTGAGTCAGGCATTAGAGCAAGCCAGTCGCGTGCTGCATCCGGCTTTGGGTAATGCACCGAATCGTGCACCGTGGCCGCATTTGCCGGATGCCCCAGCTTTGCACGAGGC
>PWUP01000182.1 GCA_003562535.1 Gammaproteobacteria bacterium
AATTGTCTCAACTGACCCAGTGCGGATGGTATCAGGCCGCTGAGTTGGTTGTTGTCAAGATAAAGGAGCTGCAACTGACTCAACTGGCCAAGTTCGGGCGGGATTGCGCCGCTGAGCTGGTTGTCCCAAAGGTAAAGGATCTGCAATTGACTCAACTGACCCAGTTCGGTTGGGATCACGCCGGTCAACTGGTTTATTGCAAGATCAAGCATCTCCAACTGACTCAACTGGCCGAGTTGCAGAGGGATAGATCCATTGAGACTGTTCTCCCTAAGATCAAGCCCAGTCACCCGATCATTGCTACAGTTCACCCCATGCCAACTGCATTCCGTCCCCGGCTCACCCAACCAACCGGTTGAATTCTCCCAATTCGGCCCATCGGTGGCGTTATACAACGCGATCAGGGCATCGCGCTCTTGAGGCGGTACGGCGAACACGGGAGGCAGAGTCAGCAGGGTGAGTGCAACAGCGACCCCTAGGGTGGCGATATAACGATACAGCACAGCGGCATTGAGCATGATGAATTTACCGGTAGCAGTTGAACCATTTCGTCGGCAAAATAGCCGCATCATAAAGATGTGTCAATGTTAAGCAGTTGCATCGGGACATGACCGGCAAAAAAAGCGCACCCCCGCAGGTCACCGGCTCAAACAACCCTATCCGTTCTCACGGTTATGCCGTACCGTGTCCAATTGTTCACACAGCATCGTCATGCCCTCGACAATGCGCACCGTATGGCGTTGCAGCAATGACGGCGGAATGAAAAACAACTGATTGTGAGCGACCGCATTAAGCTGCGGCCAGCGGCGCCATGCCTGTATCCATTCGGGATTGTCTTCACCCATACCACCGCCGATAATGGCATCAGGATTGCGTTCCAGCACCGCTTCACGGCTGATGCGTGGAGCCAGGCGCGGTAAATCGGCAAACACATTGACACCCCCGCAGGTGGCGATGGCCTCATGAATTAAATGATCACGGTTAATGGTCATCAGGGGCTGTTCCCAAATTTGATAAAACACCGAAACCGGCGCTCGCTCGCCATAACGGTTGCGCAACTGTTCGATATCCGCCTCAAAGCGCTGCGCCACCGCTTCGGCCTGTAGGGCAGTGCCGGTCAACTGACCCAAACGCCGCAGATTATCCGCAACATCAGCAAAGCGCCGGGGTTCGCTGTAGTAAACGGTTATGCCCAGTTGCTCTAAGTGTTGCAATGGCGCCTGTGGATTACCGCTGCGCCAAGCGATGACCAGATCCGGCTGTTTAGCGAGAATCCCCTCTAAATCGATTTGATGATAGCCGCCCACTCGGGGAATCTGTTCAGCGGCAGCAGGATAATCACTGTAACTGACCGTGCCGACAATACGCTCACCGGCACCGATGGCGTACAGGTTTTCGGTAATATGGGGGGCTAAGGCAATAATGCGTTCCGCCGCTTGCGGTAGGCTGACCAAGCGGCCTTTATCATCAATAACCTGCAACTTGGTTATAGGTGTGCTGGCATGGGCGCTAGCGGCTAATATGAACAGGCTGGCTACCCCTAAACGGATGAATACAGAGTCGATCACGATGAATTCCTACAGTGGTAAACGTCAAGTTTTTAGTCGCGGTAACTGCACGGCTGAACCTAAATCACTTACCATAATACCGCCTACATGCCATCATGGAGCAGTGAGAATAATGCTCGACTTTAACGCCACCCCTAGCGGCCTATAATGATGAACCGCCTGAGTACGCCACAGGGCGATCCCATCGCCTTGGTTGCGGGAATGCGAACCCCCTTCGCACGCCGTTTAACGGCGTTACGGGGTTTGGATGCGATTGATCTGGGTATCCGGGTGACCACTGAATTATTAGCCAGCAGCGGCATGGACCCGGCGTTAGTGCAGCGTGTGGTGTACGGTCAGGTCATTGGCGCGCCGCCTGCGGCCAATATTGCCCGCGAGGTGGTGTTAGGCTGTGGTCTGAATCCCTGTACGGACGCCTATAGCGTAATGCGCGGTTGTGCCACCAGCTATCAGGCCGCCGTGGCCATCATTCAAGCCATCCAGTGCGGTGAAATTGAGGTCGGGCTAGCCGGTGGGGCCGATTCCAGTTCCGCGTTACCGATCACCGTATCGCCTCAGCTTGCCGATACCGTGTTGGCCTTCAATAAGGCGCGTAATGTACGGCGGCGCTTAGCGGCGCTGCGAGGCTTGCGCTTGCGGCATCTTATCCCTAAACCCCCGGTGATTACTGATTACACCACCGGACTCACTTTGGCAGACAGTGCGGAGCAGATCGCCAAAGCCTATGCCATCAGCCGCGCCGCCCAAGACGAGCTGACGTTACGCTCTCAGCGTCTCGCTGCGCAAGCCTGGCAGAACGGTTTATTGGCCGAGCAGGTGATGGCGGTTTACCGTGTACAGACCGGACAGATTTATGCGCAAGATAATACCCTGAGCGATAATGAGGAGAGCCACTCATTGGCCGAACTGCCGCCTTTATGTGATCCCGACTACGGCACCGTGACGGTCGGCAATTCTACTGCCTTAGCCGATGGAGCCGCCAGTGTGTTATTTATGGGCTATCAACAGGCTCTAGGGTTGGGGTTGCACCCTCTGGCCACCGTGCGCAGCTATGCGTTCAGCGCCGGTGATCCGTTTGCACCCGTCATGCTGGGGGGGCTGTCTGCCGTACCGCTGGCCTTGGAGCGTGCTGGATTAACCCTGGCGGATATCGACTTGATTGATGTCCATGAAGCGTCGGCGGCGCATGTGCTCGCTACATTGCACTGCTGGGAAACCCAGGGTTCACAAGGTTTTGACGCTCTGGGTGCAGTGGATCGGCAGCGGGTCAATACCCAAGGCGGGTCACTGGCCTACGGGCATCCCTTTGCTGCCACCGGCGCTCGACAATTATTACAACTGGCCTGGCAGTTGCGGCATCTCGGCGGCGGCTTAGGACTGGCGTTGGCCTCAGCCACTGGGGGAATGGGAGCCGCAATGGTGCTGGAGGTGACCTAAGATGGTGGATGAGGCCATAGACTGCACGATAGAGGCTGACGGCATTGCTGTTATCCGCATTAATGTGCCTGAAAAAGACCATAATCGTGTTGATCTGGCACTGCTCAAGGCTTTAGAGACCCAGTTTACCACACTGAGTCAGCACAGCGGCTTACAGGGGGTGATCGTCATCAGCGCCAAACCGGACTCCTTTATCACGGGGATGGATGTACGGATGCTGCTGGCCTGCCAAAGCCGCAGTGACACGGTGGCCTTGGCACAACGTGGACAAGCCTTGTGTAACCGGATTACAGAGTTCCCCGTACCCGTGGTGGCCGCGATCGAGGGGGCCTGTTGCGGGGTTGGATTGGAGTTGGTGTTGGCCTGTCACGGTCGTGTTGCGGGGGAGCGCCCATCGACTTATCTGAGTTTAGCGCATACGGCCTTGGGCTTGTCGCCGAGCTGGGGGGCAACCCTGCGGTTGCCGCGCCAACTGGGGCTGTGGCGTGCGTTGCGTTTCATGCTCGACGGTCAACCCTTGGGTACCACATCCGCACTCGCTATGGGTCTGATTGATCAGGTGGTGCCGTCCACGGTGTTGCTGACCGCGGCGCGGCGTCGGGTGCACACATTGCGCCAGCACCCAGAAGCTGTGATTAAACCGACCCCATTACGCCGCATGATCGAAAGTAATGGGATAACGCAGCAGTTGATTCTCAATCGTACTCGACAGGGTTTACGCCAACCGCCCCAGCATAATCAGCCAGCGTTGGCCGCTATGGTGGATTGTGTCGAATACGGTTTGCGCAAGCCGCCCTTGGTGAGTTTAGAGTATGAGGCCGAGCGCTTTGGTGAGCTGTGGCAAACGCGCCAGGCGCGGGCGCTGGTGGGCGTGCATTTAGCGCTGCGGGAACGCGACCAACCGTTTAACACGGCCCTAGCGCGCCCAGTTGAGGCCATTGCCCTGCTCGGTGCTGGGCAAATGGGCTGGCGGCTGGCCGCACTCAGTAGCCGTTCAGGTTTACGGGTGCGGTTGAAAGATATTAATTCACAAACTTTGCTGGCCGGTTTGCAAGCCATTGACGCCCAAGTGGGACACGCCTTGAAACGCGGTGATGTCACAGCGACTGCCGCCACTCAGTGGCGGCGGCGAGTCACGCCGACCACCGATTATCGGGGGTTGCGCGGTTATCCACTGGTGCTAGAAACGGCATTTGAGGATTTAACCCTGAAACGGCAATTGCTGCGCGAAGTCGAAACCCACGGTGATGAAACGACTATTTTTGCCAGCAATACCTCATCGCTGCCGATTGCCGCGATTACTGAGGGCGCTCAGCGGCCGCAACAGGTGATTGGTATGCATTATGCGTCGCCGTTGCGGCAGATGTCGTTGTTGGAAATTGTGGTGACGCCGCAAACCGCTCCTGCTGTGGTGGCTACGGCAGTCGCTTTGGGGCAGCGTCAAGGTAAGCGGGTCATCATTGTCAACGATGGCGCGGGGTTTTATCTCAATCGTATGCTCGCGCCCTACCTCAATGAAGCCGCCCAATTACTCCTCGAAGGTGTGGCTGTCGAAGCTATTGATGCCGCCCTAGTGCGCTTTGGGTTTCTCATGGGGCCGTTAACTTGGCTCGACGAAGTGGGTATCGATATTGCTGAGAAAATCAGTGCGGTGGTGCATGAGCACTTTGGCGAACGCTTGCAGCCCTCGCCGCTGTTGCCACGGCTGCTGGAGCTGGGGCGTTATGGCCGTAAACAACATCGCGGTTTCTACCGTTACCGTCAGCATCATGAATGGCGCACCCAGCGCCCCGTGGATTCACGCATTTATAAGGAATTGGGTCTAGGGCAGGGCACGGTGTTGTCGGCAGACGATATCACTGAGCGCTGTGTTTTATTAATGCTTAACGAAGCGGTGCGCTGTCGGGATGAAGGCATTATTCGCAGTGAGCGTGATGGCGATATTGCAGCAGTATTGGGGGGTGGGTTTCCGGCATTTCGTGGCGGTCCTTTCTATTATCTGCGGCAACTGGGCGCAGAAACTGTCGCCAAACACTTGACCCGACTGGCGCGGCAGCATGGCGCGCGCTTTGAGCCAGCCCCCGGTCTGGTCAACCGCTAATCCGCCAACGCTTCCCACTCGGTTTGCCGATCCAGCCAGGCTTCTTCCACTTGAGCCAGTTGCTGTTGGTTGGCCGCTTGTTGCTGCAATAGGGCCTGTAACTGAGTTTTTTGCTCAGGCTGATAAATATCGGGATCGCTCAAAGCCTGTTCTAGGG
>PWUP01000089.1 GCA_003562535.1 Gammaproteobacteria bacterium
GCCGGATCGTCTGTGGCGACCGCCCAAGGCGTTTGGCAAACTCGCCAATGCTGTATTGCTTGCTCATAGCAAGGAATTATAAATAACTTTGATAACAAATCAAGGAACTGTTTTTTGCTCCCTTGGGTGTCCAATGCCTTGCCCGACTGCTTGGCCTCCAGCACGAAACACCCGGCGCGGTACAGGTCGATATAGCCACTCGTGGTACTGCCGTCAGGATTGTCGATGCCAACAGAACGCTCAAACACATAGCGGTCACGCTGCGGGTCACGGTTTGTCGATAAACGCATCCAGTGCAGCGGGGTGTGAGGTGTCGGTAGTCATGGCGCAGTCGGGATTGTGGAACGATGACGCCATGATAGCGCAAAGTAGGCTGTCATTCCGCTGGGGATCCCGATGAGTGATGTGGTCAGCCTCATCTAAAAACCATGAGGATTGGATCTGAAGGGTTTGCGTCTAGTGCAAACCCTTGATTTGTTATGGTGGGCCTAGTAGGACTTGAACCTACAACCAACGGATTATGAGTCCGCTGCTCTAACCAATTGAGCTATAGGCCCGGTTGTGTTGAAGGTAGCCTAGTTTACCTGATTTTACTCGTTCAATCGGTATCAAGAAAGCTACGCAATTGTTCCGAACGGTTGGGGTGACGCAGTTTACGTAAGGCTTTGGCCTCAATCTGGCGAATGCGCTCACGAGTAACATCAAACTGCTTGCCCACTTCTTCCAGCGTATGATCCGTGTTCATGTCGATACCAAAGCGCATACGCAAGACTTTGGCCTCACGAGGTGTCAATGAGGCCAGCACTTCACGGGTTGCTTCACGCAGCCCTTCCGAAGTCGCAGCGTCCACGGGTGATAATACCGTAATATCCTCGATAAAGTCACCTAAGTGTGAATCTTCATCGTCACCAATCGGAGTTTCCATGGAAATCGGTTCCTTGGAAATTTTTAATACCTTACGGACTTTTTCCTCCGGCATCTCCATGCGCACCGCCAGTTCGTCTGGAGTAGGCTCATGACCCATTTCCTGCAACATTTGGCGGCTGATCCGATTGAGTTTATTGATGGTTTCAATCATGTGCACGGGGATACGAATCGTTCGTGCTTGATCGGCGATAGAGCGGGTGATGGCTTGACGAATCCACCAGGTCGCATAAGTCGAAAATTTATAGCCGCGCCGGTATTCGAACTTATCGACCGCCTTCATCAAGCCGATATTGCCCTCTTGGATGAGATCCAAGAACTGCAAACCGCGATTGGTGTATTTTTTGGCAATCGAGATAACCAGGCGCAGATTGGCTTCGACCATTTCTTTTTTGGCGCGCCGCGCTTTCGCCTCGCCAATCGACATGGCGCGATTGGTCTCTTTGATTTCTTGAATCGTGAGATGCGCTTGTTGCTCGATGGCTTGGAGCTGTTGCTGGATGGTGTGGATATCGTCACGGTATTTAAGCAAGGCCGGCGCATACTTGGCTTTGGATTGCGTGTGCTGATCCAGCCAGTGTAGATTAGTTTCGTTATTGGCAAAACTGCTGATGAACACCTTGCGCGGCATACGGACGCGATTGATGCAGATGTTCATAATGGTTTTTTCCAACACGCGAATTTCATCGACGCTTTGGCGCATGACCTGAAACAGCTTCTCGAGCACTCTTGGGGTGAGTTTAAGCTCGCGGAACCGTAGGGTGATCTGTTCCCGCAGGGCGCGGCTTTCATCGGTCGCTGGACCATGACGTGAGATGCTGGCAATGAACTGGGTATGCAGTTCACTCAGCTCGGCGAAGCGCCGTGCCGCTTCTTCGGGGCTAGGCCCGAGATCTTTTTCGGGAACGTCATCATCGTCATCGTCCGTGTCGTTGTCATTATCGCCATCGCCATTGCTACTGGCACTGGCACTGGCACTGGCACTGGCACTGGTACTGGTACTGGTACTGGTACTGGTACTGGCACTGACCGCTTCATCATCGCTGTTTGTTGCTGCGGTATCCGATGCGGCAGCCATGGCGTCCTCTTCGAAGCCCGAAATCAGGTCTGATAGCCGCGCTTCACCCCGCTGTACGGCAGCGTACATTTGTAACAAAGCGGTGGTGGCTAGCGGATAACTGGCCAAGGCGTACAGCACCTCGCCAATGCCTTCTTCAATGCGCTTGGCGATTTGGATTTCACCCTCACGGGTTAAAAGTTCAACAGTGCCCATTTCGCGCATATACATACGCACAGGATCGGTCGTCCGACCGAACTCGGCATCGACAGCCGCTAAAGCCGCAGCGGCTTCCTCGGCGAGGTCTTCGTCGGTATTGACCGGATTTTCGCTGAGCAACAAGGTATCACTGTCAGGAGCAAACTCATGAACCTCAATACCCATATCATTGATCATGCAAATAATATCTTCGATTTGTTCAGGATCGACGATATCATCGGGGAGGTGATCATTGACTTCGGAGTAGGTGAGAAACCCCTGTTCCTTGCCGCGTGCGATCAGCTTTTTAAGCTGTGATTGCTGTTCACTCATGTAGGCGATCGTATAACGCTGAGGTGGGCCAAAAGTAACTCTTCATTATAGCATATAATGGATGATCGTGCAGAACTAATTTGCATCCGAGTTAATATCTATATCGGTGTATGACCGCAAATAGTGCAATTCGTCCTCACGCAGTTCACCTCGTGCGGCTTTGGCAAACCAATAACGCTCTAGATACACCCGCTGTAGTTTATCCAATACGCCCATAAATTCCGCCTCTATCAGATGACGGTCAAGATCCGGTCCCGCTTGAGCCAACTTGCTCAGGATACGGCCAGTGTCGGTATCGCGGTAGCGTTCCAACAGCATACCTAGGGTGGTATGGGGGTGGTGTTGCAAATATTCAACCAGCTCGGTGAATAAAGGTAAGCCAGGGTCGGTCAATTGTTTGAGCGCATCAAGGTGTTGCACTTTGCTGGCCAAAGTGGGGCGATGCAGTAATAGACTGATGGCTAAACGCGGTAGGGTGCGGCGCCGTGCGGGGGGAGGTGCTCGCTTGACCGGGGGCGCAGCGGGAGCCGGAGGGGTTACATGGCGTTTCAGCAGGGTGATCGACATCTCTACACGTTGCGCTAATTGCTGTTCCAATAAGTCGCGGTAAGCTCCAGCAGGTAGCTTGTTTAATAGCGGTTTGGCCAGTTCAATCAGACGAGCGCGACCGTCCACACTGTCTAAGCGCGTCTGGGCACTGAGATGATCCAGCAGGTATTCAGATAACGGTGTGGCGGTGGTCATCTGCTGCTCGAAGGCGTGTTGGCCAATGCGTCGGATGAGGCTATCAGGGTCTTCACCTTCGGGTAAAAACAAATAACTGACTCGACGGCCATCGCGGATCACGGGCAGCACCTGTTCCAGCGTTCGCCAAGCGGCTTGGCGACCGGCATCATCCCCATCAAAGCAAAACACCACATCGTCACTGAGTCGGAACATACGCTGCAAGTGGTCGCTGGTTGTCGCGGTGCCTAAGGTGGCCAGCGCATAAGGGAGTCCATGCTGAGCCAGCGCTAGCACGTCCATATAGCCTTCCACAATCAGCAGTTGGCGCAGATGCGTCTTACGCTGGCGCCGCAATTCGTAAACCCCATACAGTTGGCGGCCTTTATGGAAGACCGGGGTTTCTGGTGAATTCAGATATTTGGGCGGCGTCGCATCTAAAGCCCGCCCCCCAAAGCCTACCGTGCGGCCCCGCTCATCGCGAATCGGAAACATCAAACGATCGCGAAAGCGATCGTACAGGCTGTTGCCGTCCTCACGAGTAATCACCAGCCCAGCGGTTGTTAACATGCGCGTGGCATAACCTTGCTGTCGTAAAGCGTGATAGAGATTATCCCAGCCTGGCGGCGCATAACCGACTCCAAAATCCCGCACTGTGGTTCCTTCCAATCCACGCCCGCGCAGATAATCAATAACCCGTTGACGCTGGCCATGATGCCGCAATTGGTAGCGAAAAAACCGATCCGCCTCAGCCAGCACGGGATAAAGATCGGCCTGCGCCTTTTGCGGGGCAGTGGCCGTATCGTCTTGAGGTAAGCGAACCCCGGTTTGTTCCGCCAGCTCGTTGACCGCTTCACGAAATTCGAGCCGCTCATAGTCCATCAAAAAACTAATGGCATTGCCACTGACGCCACAGCCAAAACAGTGGTAAAACTGCTTATCAGGACTGACGGTAAATGACGGCGTTTTTTCGTGGTGAAACGGGCAACAGGCACTGTAGTTGCGACCCGTTTTACGCAGTGGCACGCGCCGATCAATCAGCTCAACTAGATCGGCACGGGCGAGTAGATCATCGAGAACATGTTGCGGGATGCGATGCGCCATAGCCTAACTCACGGCGATCACCGACCCAATCCTTAGCCAGTGAGCCGTTGTTTGATCTGAGCACTGACGGCGGACATATCCGCCCGACCTTGGAGTTGGGGTTTGAGCTGTGCCATCACCTTACCCATATCGCGCATCGATTCCGCCCCGCAGGCGTGGATCGCCTGATCAATTAAACGGCTAATTTCCTCAGCGGACAAGGCCGTCGGCAGGTAGTCGCTGATCAGATCAAGTTCAAACTGTTCTTGATCCACAAGATCATCACGGTCTGCTTGGCGAAACTGAGCAATGGATTCGCGCCGTTGTTTGGCCATTTTATCCAGTACGGCTAGAATCTGGGTATCATCGAGTTCGATGCGTTCATCGACCTCACGCTGCTTAATCGCGGCCATGATCAAACGAATCACACCAAGACGCCGCTTGTCTTTGCTGCGCATAGCGGCTTTGGTGTCATCCTGCAAACGGGTTTTTAATGACATCGTAGGGTTAGGTTCCAGCACAGAGGGCAATTAATACAGGCGAACGCGGCGTGAATTTTCGCGGGATAATTTTTTTAAGTGGCGCTTAACGGCAGCCGCCCGCTTGCGCTTGCGTTCTTGGGTGGGCTTTTCAAAATATTCACGACGGCGCACTTCGGATAAAATACCCGCTTTCTCGCAGGAGCGTTTGAACCGACGCAGGGCTACATCAAAAGGCTCGTTTTCTTTAATTTTTACAGCAGGCATGTAACAGATTTCCTCATTGATAGTCGATAATACGTGGCGCACCAGTGCGCCTTAAATGAATGACAGTGAACAGTAGATTTTAAATCAATCCATGACGAAAGCACAACATTATCCGTTCACCAGTGGAACGGTACTCGGTATTGAAACCTCCTGTGATGAAACCGGGGTGGCACTTTACCACGGAGAACGGGGGCTGTTAGCCCATGCCGTTTACAGTCAGACCGATCTGCACAGCCGCTATGGGGGTGTGGTACCCGAACTGGCCTCGCGCGACCATGTGCGCAAAACATTGCCGTTAATTCACGGTGTGCTCGATGAGGCGGGCGTGACTCGCCAAGATATTGCTGGGGTGGCCTATACGGTCGGGCCAGGTTTGGCGGGCGCTTTGTTGGTAGGGGCGGCTTTAGGGCGCAGTTTGGCTTGGGCCTGGCAGGTGCCCGCCATTGGGGTTCATCACATGGAAGGGCATTTATTAGCCCCGATGCTGGAGGCTCAGCCCCCAGAGCTGCCGTTTGTGGCCTTGTTGGTTTCGGGGGGGCATACCCAATTGGTACAGGTCGCCGCCATCGGCCATTACCGTATTCTTGGTGAATCGGTGGATGATGCTGTGGGTGAGGCGTTTGATAAAACGGCTAAACTCTTGGGTTTAGGCTATCCTGGTGGGCCAGCCTTAGCCCGTTTAGCCGAGCAAGGAGACCCGCAGCGCTTTCATTTTCCACGCCCGATGACAGATCGACCTGGCTTGGATTTCAGCTTTAGCGGTCTGAAAACCTACACCTTAAATATGCGCAGTCGCATCGGTGCCAGCCCGCAGAACGACGCCGATATTGCTCGCGCTTTTGAGGAAGCCGTGGTGGATACGCTACTGATTAAATGCCGCCGCGCCTTACGGCACACCGGGTATCAACGGCTGATTATTTCCGGTGGGGTTGGAGCCAATCAGCGTTTGCGTCAGCGGCTCAGGGCAATGGGCGCTAGCGAAACCGTTGAGGTGTACTATCCGCGCCCCACTTGGTGTACCGATAATGGTGCGATGATTGCCTATGCGGGGTATCGCCGTCTGCAGGCTGGCCAGCAAGAAGCGCCGATTATCCAAGCACGACCGCGGTGGTCACTAGAAACGCTGGCCGCCATAGACGATTAAGACTTTTCACCGATGTGTTGTTCCTGTTTGGTCAGTAAGCGCTGAATATTGCTGCGATGCCGCCAGATCAGTAGCACTGCAATGATACCGAGCACCACCGTGTGCTCGGATGGGTAGTTTTGCCACCAAAGTATAGCCGGTGCCACAATACCGGCGCTCAGAGCTGCTAATGACGACAAACGGGTCAGCACGACCACCACCAGCCAAACACCTAAAGTCGCTAGCGCCACTCCCGGGGCAAGTCCTAGCAACGCCCCAAAAGCGGTGGCGACGCCTTTACCGCCTTGGAAGTGAAAAAATAGCGGATACAAATGGCCGAGAAAGGCGGCCAAGGCAATGGCGGCAAGTGTGGGGGATTCGACATGCAGCCACTGACCCACGGTGACGGGCAATACACCTTTGAGCACATCACCGGCCAAGGTGATTGCGGCGGGGACTTTCCCACCGATCCGCAATACATTGGTCGCCCCGGGATTGCTCGATCCTTGCTGGCGTGGATCAGGTAAACCCCAGATATGGCATACTATAATGGCAGAAGCCACCGAGCCGATTAAATAGCCGGCACCGACGAGTGAAACATCAAGCAGGGGAACAGTCATGGCGGATCGCGGTCAAGTTGAGCACGTTATTATTATCACACGGGTGGGGGATAACCCAGCATGGATATCATCTATATTCATGGTTTGCGGGTCGAGACCGTTATCGGTATTTACGATTGGGAGCGGCGTATCCGGCAAACTGTCGCTTTGGATTTAGAACTCGGTGCCGATATTGCTGCTGCGGCAGGCAGTGATCGCATTGATGATACCTTAAGCTATAAGACGGTGGCGAAGCGGGTGAGGGCGTTTATCGCGGCCAGCGAGTTTCAACTGCTTGAAGCCTTAGCCGAAGCCGTGGCCGAATTAATTTTGACGGAGTTCCAAGTCACTTGGTTGCGATTGAAAATCGGTAAACCCGGTGCGGTCACTGGTGCCGATGAGGTGGGTGTGATCATCGAACGGGGTAGGGCGCATGGTTGAATGGCCGGTTTATGTCAGTATTGGCAGCAATATTCAACCGGTGGTGCATATTCATTCCTGCCTGCAACAGTTGACGGCGCGTTTCGGTGTGCTCACGGTCTCAAGCATTTATCGTAATCCACCCGTCGGGTTTGTGGGCGAAGACTTTTACAATCTTGTGGTCGGCTTTGGCACGGTGTTGTCACCGGTGGCACTGAAGCAGGAATTTAAAGCACTGGAGCAGCAACACGGTCGGTGTGGTGCGAACCGCTCCGGTTCGCGGACCTTGGATCTGGATTTGCTGTTATACGCGGATCAGGTGAATCCGGCGCTTAAATTACCGCATCCAGATATTTTGCGCTATGTCTTTGTCTTGCAACCCCTAGCCGAAATTGCCGGCTCGGTCCAGCACCCTTTGACTGGGCAGACCATGGACGCTTTATGGGCAGAGCGCGACACTGAAGCCCTGGAAGCGGTACAACTTTTTTCTTGGAAAACTGATGCTTAATCGGCTGGCTGTGTTCACAATTCGCCCCAGCGGCTGCTCCGGCGTGAGCGCAGTCGTGGGAGTAGCAATCCCGCCAACAAGCCCACGAATAACACACCCGCACCGCGCACAAACCAATCCTGATTGCGCCGATCGCTGAGTAGGGCATTCTCTTGGGTGGCAACCTGTAACGCCCGTTCCAGATTGACCACTTCTTCTTCTAAGACTTGATTGCGTTCATCTAACGCTACGGCATTGGCCGATACTGTCCGCAAATGAGACAGCTCATGGCCCAAGCGCTGATTATCATTGCTTAGCGTTTGCACCTGCTGTTCGAGCCGTTCAATAGTGGCTAGGCGTTCCTGAAGGTGTTCGTTTTCCGATAGAAAATTGGCTAACTCCGCTTCGGTTTCTGCCAAGCGTTGTGCAAGACTCGGCGTGGTACTCAGATAACGGGTGTGTACAAAGCCCAGCGTACCGTCTTCCGTGCGAATGCGCGAATAACCGCTGGCTGGATCCGTGTCGACCAATCTCACCGGTGTGCCACTGGGCAGCATACGGATAATCCGAAACTGGGTAGAGGCTCCACTGCGCATGGGCAATTCCAGTTCATCACTGATGTAGCGCTGTTGCTGGGCTTGAGCCGGTGTGATGACCCACACCCACAAGACCACTAGAGTTGTTAGGGCAATAGACAATAGGCGCATGATGGCTCGACATGTAGGAACGGTTATCAACGCGCACACCCAACTGAGGATTCCAGCACCACGGCAGCCTCACGCGGTTTCAAGCGGACTCGATCCCCCGGTCGAAAGCTGACATCGTAACCGGTGTGGGCGAGAATTTCCTCATCACCGAGACGCAGCCGATAGGATAAATCATGGCCGTGAAATTCGCGGCTGATGATTTGGGCAGCGGTTTCATCATCGTGAGCGGTTTCTAGAGTTAGGTGCTCAGGGCGCAGGGACAGCAATACCTCGCCGGAACTGGGTTGGTGGATGGCAATCCGCCCCAAGGTGGTGTGGGCGTGATGACCTTGGGCTTGGCCGACCAGCAGATTAGTCCGACCCAGAAACTGGGCGACAAAACGGGTGGCGGGGTGGTGGTACACCGTCTCAGGAGTATCGAGTTGTTCAATCCGGCCATGATTCATGACCCCGATTTTATCGGCAATCGATAGGGCCTCTTCTTGATCATGAGTGACTAAAACCGCGCTGGTCTGAGTGGCTTTTAACAGTGAGCGAACCTCGTCGCGGGTTGAGGCGCGCAATCCCGCATCCAAATTGGAAAACGGCTCGTCCAATAGCATTAATTTAGGTTCGGTGGCTAAGGCGCGAATCAAGGCGACGCGCTGTTGTTGTCCTCCAGAGAGTTGATTCGGCATACGCTCAGCATAAATGTCTAGGCTCACACGGCGCAGCAATTGCAGCGCCCGTTCTCGGCGCTGCTTGCGTTCCAAGCGTTTGAGACCAAACTCAATATTTTGTAATACTGTCAGATGCGGAAACAAAGCGTAGTCTTGGAACACAATACCCACTTGGCGGCGTTCCGGCGGTAGATTGCCAATCGGCAGGCCACGCAGTTCAATAGTGCCGCAATCCGGTTGCTCAAACCCCGCCAGCATCCGTAAGGTGGTCGTTTTGCCACAGCCACTGGGGCCAAGCAAAGCTAAGATTTCGCCACGCTCCAAGCTGAAGCCGATATTATCTACGGCGGGCGGCTGCTGAGGATCAAAGCGTTTCCGCAAACGCGATACGCGCAATAGGCTCATGGTTCATTCCAAACATCAATGAGAATTATTAATTAACGCTTACCTTCATAAGTCAATACAAGTCCTATGAATAAGCTGGAAAACAAGACAATCGCTGCTGCAAACGGTGCGGCTTCGGCCAGCATGGCCTCAGACGTGCGGCTGAATACACTGACCGCTAGGGTAGTATAACCGGTGGGTGCCAGCAAGAAGGTAATGGGCAACTCTTTCATGGCGATGACAAAGACCAAGGTCATACCGGCCAGCGTCCCACGGCGTAACAGCGGCAGCGACACGCTGGAGAATGCGCCAAAAGCACTGCGCCCCAGCGAGCGAGCGGCTTCTTCCAGTGAGGGGGTGGCCTGCAAAAGACTGCTACGGATTGGTCCTAAGGCTAAGGCTAGGAAACTCAAGGCATAGGCGATGATTAATAACGGCAACGTCTGATACAGCCACGGAGCGCTACGCAGGGAGAAAAACACCAGAGCCAAAGCCAAGGTCAGCGGTGGAATGGCATAACCGACATAGGCCAGCCGATCCAAGGTACGCGCCAGCGGCGAGGGGTAGCGAACACTGAGATAGGCAATCGGCAAGGCGAATGCAGCAGCCAGTAGCGCCGCCGGGCCCGCCGCGCCTGCTGAACGCAGAAATGTCGCCAATAAGGCTGAGTAATCGGTCAACATCGGTGCCAGTGACAGCCAGTAGCCAATAATCAGCGTTGGTAGCCCTAACGAGGCGCCAAACAGCAGCAGCAAGAACAGCCACGCTAAAGGCCGATAAAAACCCAGCGCTACGGGCACCGCTGTGCGCGCCGCGCCAGTACCGGTACGCGCCCAGCGTTTGGAGCCAAGCAACAGGCTATCCGCAAGGATAAAGCTCAAGGTTAAGCCCAGCAGCAGCAGTGACAGCCATGCCGCATAAATGCGATCAAAGGCACCAGAGTATTGGGTGAAAATCGCGTAGCTAAACACTTCATAGCGCATTAAGGCCACGGCACCAAAGTCGCCCAAAACATACAGACTAATCACCAGCCAGCCGGCCAGCAGGGCAGGGCGTAAATGGGGCAGGGTAATATGCCAAAAGGTTTGCCGACTGCTGTAGCCTAGGCTGCGGGCGCTTTCCTGTAAACTGGGGTCTAGCCCCAGTAATGCGGCGCGCAGGTTCAAAAACAAATACGGATAGGTGTACAGGCTCAGCGCAATTAAGGCGCCCCAGTAGCCCTGTAAACGCGGCATGGGGTAATTAAACACCTGCGACATGATGCCATAATGCCCGCCGATGCCGAGCAAGGCATAGGCCATCACATAGCCGGGAATCGCTAGGGGTAAGGCACCGAGCAGAGTGAGCAGACGCTTGTATTTGAGATCGGAAAACACCACCAACCACGCCAGTGGCAACGCCATGAGGGTGGTCGCAATCAATACTCCAAAGGTCAGCAGCAGGGTATTGATGAGCAAATCCAGCGTCCGCGGTCGCCATACCAGCGCCTGCACTACCCCCAGATCCGCTTCGAGCGCACGCAGCACCAGATAAACCAAAGGCAATAGCATGCAGGCCCCGGCAACTATGGCAGGGATGAGAATAAACAGGGGCGGTGTCGCACGCGATTTCGCTGCTACCCTGAGCAACGCCGGCATCATCTGATGGCTCCCGCACGCGCAGTGTAAACTAATATTGACATTCGCAGGTGAGATTAACAGAGTCGTTCGAACATGTAAATAATAATTGATGTTACTTACGCCATTGTCAGCGTTATTTTGGCATGACCTCTCCGATCACAGGGCGTCACGCCCGTTGACCGTCAGAGGGCTATTTGGTGCGGTTTGGGCAGTTCGGTTTTTGGCAGGAGCCGTATAAGATCAAACTGTGTTCGCTGAGTTTGAAACCCATTTTCTCCGCCACCAGTGCTTGGCGTTGTTCAATGGTTTCATCATAGAACTCGACGATGGTATCGCAATCGCTACACAGGATATGATCATGATGCTCGCCTTGATCAAGTTCAAATACCGATTGCCCGCCCTCGAAATGGTGGCGTTGCACCAAGCCGGCGGTTTCGAATTGGGTAAGCACTCGATACACCGTAGCCAGCCCGATATCTTCACCCATAGCCAACAAGGTTTTATAAATATCCTCGGCGCTTAGGTGATGGTCAGTGCGTTGTTGTAGAATATCCAGTATCTTCATGCGTGGCAGGGTAACTTTGAGTCCAGCCTGCTTTAAGTCTTTTGAACTCATAAAACGAGTCTCCTAATAAGCGTTGTCAGCAATGATCGTTATTATAACGGTTATAATTATTATTTGCGGTTTGCTGGCAGTTTATGTCCTCGGATACCGCTTTAATCAGCATAATTCATTGTATCAACTTGACTCATTGAGGATTAACACATGGATCAACATCCGCCAGCACCGCCGTTACGCATCGGTGTTCCGGGTTGCAGTGGCCGTGTCGGTCGCCTATTGCTGAAAGCCATACTGGAAGCTGATGATCTGGTACTCAGCGGCGGTACCTGCCGTCAGGGTTCAGACGCTGAGGGGGCAGATCTAGGCCGTCTGGCCGGTGTGGCACCGATTGGACAGGTGGCCAACAGCGACCGCCAAGCCTTGTTTGCGGACAGTCAAGTGGTGATTGATTTTACCGCCGCTGCTGCACTCAGCGAGCATTGCCAGTGGGCGGTGGCCGCCGGGTGTGCGCTGGTGGTAGGCAGCAGCGGCCTCAGCCCAGCCGACCGTAGGGCGCTGCACACCGCCGCCGCAACGATTCCGATTGTGTATGCGCCCAATACCAGTATCGGTGTGGCCGTGCTGAGTACTGTGGTGCGCCGAGTTGCTGGGCTTTTGGGGGCAGAGTTTGATATTGAAATTCTCGAAATGCATCACCGCAATAAACAAGACGCCCCCTCGGGCACGGCATTGCATCTGGGTGAACAAGCCGCATTGGGGCGCCAAATTACCTTGGCTGACCACGCGGTGCGCGCCCGTGATGGCATGACCGGGCCACGTCGTGATGGTGATATTGGTTTTGCCACCCTACGCGGTGGCAGTGTGGTGGCTGAGCATTCGGTCATTTTTGCCGGGCCTGCAGAGCGTTTAGTGTTATCGCATATTGCTGAGCAACGCGATTTATTCGCCTATGGCGCCGTGTACGCTGCCCGCTGGCTGCGTGATCGTGCCCCCGGCGTTTACAGCATGGAAGATGTACTCGGATTGAGCTAAGGCCGGATCGTGCGTTGTAAGCCTAAACCGGGTTGGTCACAGGGTGCAAGACAGCCGTTTTGTAGCACAAACCCGCCGCTGACTACGTCGCGGGCAAGATCAAAACTGCCGTCTAAATCCAAGTAGGCCGTTGCGGGCGATGCTAATGCGGCATGTAACGCGGCGCTGATGCTGATAATGCTTTCGTCCATACAGCCCCACATCAATTCAATGCCGGCAGTTTCGGCAAACGTTGCGATGCGTTGGGCGGGGCGAATGCCGCCGCATTTCATCAGCTTGATATTGAAAATACCACACGCTGGGCTAGGGTTGAGCAACCGCAACGCATCGCGTTCTGTGAGCAGGCTTTCATCGGCGGCTAAGCAGCGGCGCACAACGGCAGGCAGTTGACGCATGGTATCGATATCAGCCGCAGGCATGGGTTGCTCTAGAAATTCAATGTCCAGATTGGCAGTGGTGGCGATAAAGTGTTCCACATCGCTGGTGCTGTAGCCTTGATTCGGATCCACTCGTATGCCAATGCCGCTGCCTACATGGGCGCGTAATTGGGCGAGGCGTTCGAGGTCTTCTTCCAGGTTCAGGCCCAGCTTGACTTTGAGCATGCGGAAGCCGCGCCCGATGTATTCATCCGCTTCTTCTAAGGTGGCATCAATGGATTTGATGCCAATGGTAATCGAGGTTGGTAGGCGTTCGTGAGCTTGTCCTAACATCCGCACCAAGGGCAGACCGAGGTGCTGAGCCAATAAATCATGTAAAGCGATATCGACAGCGGCTCGGGCGGCTGGAGTGTGCTCCATACGGTGACTGAGTTTGCGACACAATAAGGGCAGTTCCCGAGGATCGCTACCGAGCAGCCATGCGAGCTGGTCTTGACTGAGCGCCTCGGAGCACATCGCTTCGGTTTCACCGGTGACATGGTCGCTGGGCGCAGCAGCCCCATAGCCGATTAAGCCGGTATCGGTGTGCAGTTCGACAATCCAGTTGGTGACCGCATCCACTCTTTGATAGGCAATGGTATAAGGCCGAGTGAGTGGCAGATGTTCTTGCCAAGTGAGTAGTCGGGTAATTTTCATGGTTTGTGCTCGCTGCGGATAAAATCGCGGACGACCGGGATCAAGCGCTCCACGCCGTCCGTTAACGGGCGAATCACGGGAATGCCCAACTCAATCTCCAGGCGTTCACGTTCAGCGGCCAGTGCCTCGGCGCTGAGTCCTTGACCGTTGAGCGTGACGGCCAGTACCCGTGAGCCGTACATGGCAATTAAGCGGATCTCATCGGCCAGCGGCGGAATCCGATAACCCAGATGCTCACAGCCGTCGAAGAACTGACGTGCTGGGGCGTGTTGTAAAATCACCCCACGCGCTCCACCGGAAATTAACAATTCCGCCCCACAGGGGCCGGAGGGGTTACGCAGTGCGGACTGGCCTTCGATCAGCATAAGATCAGGCGCGACTTGTTGGGCGCAGGTCAGCAAAGCCTGTTCTAATTCGCCGCTGACGTAATCATTGACCACAGAGTCCAACACAAACCCATACTGCCCACCTTGCAGCCATCCAGTCTGGCCGGTGTAAATCATCTCGGTTTTAATGCCTATGGCGTTTAAGGCTTGGGTCAATAAGCGCGTGGTGGTGCGTTTGCCCACGGCGCAATCCGTGCCCAGTACGGCTATTCTTGGAATGGTGAGCGTGGTGATGGCGCCGCTCCAAAAGCGCAACTCAGATTTTGGTTTGGGACGGCGCAGATCGATCAGCTCCACCACTTGCTCTTGAGCCGCAGCGGCTAACTCAGGGTCATCGGCAGCGTATTCATGCAGTCCGTTGACAATACCTAGACCGTGCTGAATGGCTTCGAGTAGATACGCCCGCAGCTTGGGGGTGAAATACCCGCCATGAGTGGCTACGCCGACCAAGGCATGGCGAGGTGGTTCTGGCGCGATGGCCAACGCGGCACTCGTACTGGCCACCACTGGAATCCCTCGGTGCACACCATCGAGTAATTCACCAGCATCGTGGCCAGCGCAGTCTGGATCGACCACAGCGTACACTCGGAAGCGTTCGCTGCCACGAACCAGACCGTGAGCGGTTTTGCCGTTATCGCTGCAATAATAGTGATGAGCCAAGACAATCGCTGGGCTAGGTCGCATATTCAAGTGTCCTTAAAAAATTTTTGCGTAGCGTAACAGGAAATCGCCAATGATAGGAGAGTCGAGTGCTAAAACAGGTACTTTAGAACAGGAGGGTCGTACGTACTCTGATGCTATACTAAGGGGCGTCTGAACGCCTACATTCAATCAATTTTGGATAACGCCGCTATGCCGAAATACCGTGTTGCAGGAACCGTCCCGCGTGTCGAAGACATTGTGAGTCACCTACGCCAAGCCTTACCGGACTATGAACATATTGCTTTGCAGGGCAAGCGAGTTGTGCTCAGGCGCAGTGACCGTCATGAAACGCACTGCTATCCGACACGATCGCTGATTAAAATTTCCAGCCATTTCCCTCCGCGCTACATCAAGGGCTTGTTAGGTTTGCTGTTGGTATCAGGAGGCGTGTTTGTCTTATTATTGACCGTAAACCCAATGTCTGCTTTGTTTTTTTTGCTTGTGGCTATTTTGCCGGCCAGTGGATTTATCAACTTTTTTCTGATTACTAATCTTCCTGACCGGCAACAGACCGAAAGTGAAGTCTTAACGGCTATGCAGCAGCGTTGGCCCTCTGCCGACGAATAATCGCGAGAGCCTGTAGCCCCCTGTGTAAGCGTTCAGCCCCCTGCCTTAAGCCCCCTCTCCCTTGGGAGAGGGGGCTGAATGATTACCCACCTGTCAGGTTTAGACCCAACAGGTGCTCCGCAGTGAACCCACGGCGGTGTGGTTACTCATTACGTTTAATTCTTTGCTCTGTCAGTGGTTTAATTAAATCCATGGGCAGAGGGAACACAATGGTGGAGGCATTGGACACCGAAATATCATTGAGCGTCTGCAAATAGCGCAACTGCAAGGCTTGCGGCTGTTGGGAAATGATTTCAGCCGCTTCTAACAGTTTTTGTGCTGCTTCCTGCTCGCCTAAGGCATTGATGACCTTGGCTCGCCGTTGTCGTTCGGCTTCCGCTTGTCGGGCAATGGCTCGTACCATACTTTCATCTAAATCCACATGTTTGATCTCGACATTAGCGACCTTAATGCCCCACGCATCCGTTTGGACGTCTAATAATTCTTGGATGTCTTGATTCAGCTTGTCGCGCTCGGACAGCATTTCATCCAAATCATGCTTGCCTAACACCGAACGTAAGGTGGTCTGAGCCAATTGGCTGGTGGCCTCCATATAATTTTCCACCTGAATAACGGACCGTTCCGGGTCAATCACTCGAAAATACAGCACTGCGTTGACCTTAACGGACACATTATCGCGGGAAATCACATCTTGACTCGGCACATCCATAGTCACAGTACGCAGGTCAATACGCACAAACTGCTGAATCACTGGGATAACAATAATCAGCCCAGGCCCCTTGACCCGCTGAAACCGCCCCAAGAGAAACACCACACCGCGCTCATATTCACGTAAAATTTTGATTGCCGAAGCCACTAAGGCCAGCAGCAAGGTCAGGACTACCAGTAGGATTTGGGTCATGAGCATGATCAGTTGTCCTCCGCTTTTACCCGTAAGATTAAATTGTCCCGTGATACGACCCGTATCCGGGTGCCTTTGGGCAGGTGATGGTCGGCCTGCGCCCGCCAGATTTCGCCTTGGACTCGCACCCGGCCTTGATCGGTCAGATCATCGAGCACCACACCCGGTAAACCGACTAAGGCTTGATCTCCCGTCACGGGTACTCGCCGATAATTGCGTGCGACTAGGGAACTAATGCCCATTACAATGATGGCACTGCCAATGGCAAAGCCCACTATTATGCCCAAGGGCAGCTCATACACTCCGCCGGTTTCCTCCCAGAGCAGAATCGAGCCAGCAATAAACGCGGCGACTCCACCCAGACCGAGAATACCGAAGCTGGGAGCAAAGGCTTCGGCGACCATCAAGCCTAGCCCGAGAATAATCAGCGCCAACCCGGCGTAATTGATCGGTAAGACTTGAAAGGCAAACAGCGCCAACAGCAGGCAAATGCCGCCTAATACGCCTGGAACCAAAGCGCCGGGATTAGAAAATTCGAAGAACAGCCCGTAGATTCCCAGCAACATCAAAATATAAGCCACTTGCGGATGGGTGATAATCGCCAGTAATTGATTGCGCCAATCCGGTTCAATGATGTCCAGTGTTGCGGGCAAATCCAAAACGATCACTACCGGTTCGTCTCTGACCTCAACGGTGCGGCCATTGATCTGCTCCAGCAGTTCGTCCACAGAGCGCGCCACGATATCGATGACGTTTTTTTCCAAAGCTTGGCTATAACTCAGGCTATCGCCATCCACTACGGACTGTTCGGCCCATTCCACATTACGCCCGCGCAGCTCCGCCAGCGAGCGAATATACGCTTTAGCGTCATTAACCAGCTTACGTTCCATCGCCGTATCGCCGCTGCTGCGTGGTGATCGGCGTCCGGTGCCCGTCGTCTCATCTTGGTCTTGGTCAGTGGCTTCGCCGTTATTATTCGGGTCAGTGGACTCGTTAGCGTCAGCGTCAGCCGCTTCTGGCGCGTCCTCATTCTCATCACGATCTCGATCCCGACCGAAATCAGGCAAACCACCGCCGCCAATTTGCACTGGAGTGGCAGCTCCGAGGTTGGTTCCCGGTGCCATAGCGGCAATATGACTGGCATACAGAATATAAGTACCGGCACTCGCGGCGCGGGAGCCGCTGGGGTGGACAAACGTGGCTATTGGAATGGGCGAGGCCAAAATGGCACGAATGATATCGCGCATCGAGGAATCCAAGCCGCCGGGGGTGTCCAGTTTCATGACAACTAGATCGGCATTGCGCTCTTCGGCTGTGGCCAGACCCCGTAAAATATAATCTTTGCTAGCCGGACCAATCACACCCTCAACCTCAAGCAAAACAACATTGCTTGGCTGGGCGGATAGGGGAGCCACCATCAACATCAGCAGTACGATTAGAATAGGACGGAACATTGGGTATGAGTCAGTTGTTGAGCTTGCCTAGTGTGACCGATAACTGCACGATTAGTGCAGAGAACTTAATTTGGTTCTTTTTTAATCACAAGATGTAATTCTCTGTACACGACAATTTTTTATTTATACCTCACGAATCAGTGTTTATGATGACCCTCCCCTCGACAACCGTGATGGTGTCGGGAGGCCATAAAAACAACGCCAACAACCGGAGTGAATCCATTGTACTCTGGAGACCCTGTAGCAAGGTATCGGTCAAGTGATCCAGCCCATATCGGAAC
>PWUP01000241.1 GCA_003562535.1 Gammaproteobacteria bacterium
TCAAAGGCGGTGGCAATAATCCGCGCGCGGGTTTTGTCATCCGGGGCACTGAGCAGTTGTTCATAGACATCAATGACGGATAGGGCACTGTGAGCCATTGGTGGGCGTCTCCTAAGCGCAGACAGTCGGCGATGGGTGCAGTGTATCAGATCAGGTACGAGGTTTGAGGTGAAAGGCTTTAGGCTTTGAGCGTTTAACCTTCTGGGTTTGATTACACCAAACTCGATGCCAAGATTTGATGAATCGCATTTTGTATTTTCTGACACACCGCACAGGTGATTGACCCGACCCGCTCTGTAAGATGATTGCGTTGGCTACAGCTAAAAATCGGTGTAAACCCGCGTAGGTGCGATTAGCGGCAGCGTAATCGCACACATGGAATCCTCTGGAATCGTATGCATTCCAAAGACAATTTAGCCCACCACACACTGCCATAAGGGCTGCCCTGCAGCCCAATATTTGCGTTCAAAGGGGGTCAGCGGGGCGTCAATCCGCAACGGTTCAACCGTTGCGGTGATACCGGTTACTTGCAAGGCTTGCACCCATTCTTCCACATAAAGTCGCCAATTACTGCGCAGTTCCAAACGCCCGCCCAAGGCTAAAATCACCGGCCACAACGGTGAACCATGCCAACGACGGGTGAACTGCGCTGCTTTTGGCCACGGGTTAGGGTATAGCATATAATGGCGCTGTAACCGCCAACCCGCCGCTAAAGCCAGCCGCCAAAAGTCGCTCAGTTCAGCACGCACCACCCAGGCGTTGGTCGGCAACGGCGGTTGCCGGGCTACACGCTGTGCGGATTTATCAATCCCCAACACTTGAGCATCGGGAAACTGCCAGGCCAATTGCCGAGTGCTTTCCCCTACCCCACACCCAGAGTCTAAAATCAGCGGCTTGGTGGTATCAATCTGCATACTGAGCTGGGCGAACGCTTGGCGCGTGTGTTCGGCGACCGGGCGTTGATAAGGGCTGTGTAGATGCCGCTGCACCCGTTCCACCAAGCGCGGATGCGGCACGGATTGATTGCTATGCGGCGGTGGCATGCCACTCATCAGGGGTTAAGGCTTTGATATTGAGCGAGTGTATATCCGTCTGCATCAAGTCGGCTAGAGCCGCATAGACCTGACGGTGACGGGCTAAGGGCGCTTGGCCACGAAACGCCTCAGCAACGATCAGGACTTTAAAGTGTCCACGACCGTCACGCGCCCCAGCATGGCCGATATGGCGGGCGCTGTCATCAATGACTTCAATCCGTTCAGGGGCTAAAGCTTGGTGTAACTCATGTTCAATTTGAGCGATACGTTCTGCAGTCATAAGTTTATGCAAGAATTTGGGTTAATTTGAATAAGCATTCCCACGCGGGAGCGTGAGACAAGTCTTGCAATCTTAGCATTTAATCCACGGTTGTGCGTGTGAGCGTGCTTGGGTGCGCTCAGCCATCAGTTGCTCAACCGAGGTGGCTGACGTATATTGAGCAACGCACTGCGAGCAAACCAGTGCCACCGCGCCGCTAACAGGATAATCTGAACGATGCTGGAAATTCACGAACGGTTGACGGACTCTGCTAGCCATCATGCCACCCTCACCTTACCCTTTGACTCACGCCAGAAAAGCCGTTTGCGTGCCACCTTAGATGACGGCACTGAAATCGGGTTATTTCTGCCCCGTGGCACGGTGCTGCGCCATGGCGATTGCCTGCGCGCCACGGATGGCCGAGTGATTAGCGTCCAAGCGGCGACCGAAACCGTGTCCACCGTCAGCGCCACTGACCTCTTACAACTCACTCGTGCCGCCTATCATCTTGGCAATCGCCATGTGCCGCTGCAAATCGGCTCGGGCTGGCTGCGGTATCGGCACGATCATGTCCTCGATGAGATGGTGGAGCACTTAGGCTTGCAGGTGACGGTTGAATCCGCAACCTTTGAGCCAGAGGCCGGAGCGTATGGCGGCGGCCATCACCACCACCATGACTGAATCCCCGGCTCTGCTGCGCTTATTGCAACTCGCCAGTCCAGCCCTGCCGGTTGGAGCTTATGCCTATTCCCAAGGCTTGGAAAGCGCGATTGAGCTCGGTTGGGTCGGCGATGAAAACCGTACCCGTGACTGGCTGAGCGGGCTACTCAGCCACAGCCAAACCCGAGTCGATGCTCCAGCCCTAGTGCGGCTGCATCAGGCGTGGCACGAGCAAGACGCGGCGGCGGTGAATTATTGGACTCAGTGGCTGTACGCCAGCCGCGAGAGCTTTGAACTGCAACAGGAAGACCGGCATCTGGGGCAGAATCTAGCCCGTTTGCTGGTCGATCTGGATTTGCCAGCCGCCCAGCCGTGGTGTCGGGCGGAGCGGGTGTGTTTTGCCACCTTGTTTGCCTTGGCCGCCAGTCATTGGGGGATTACGGCCAGAGCAACTGTCAGTGCGTATTTATGGACGTGGAGCGAAAATCAGGTGATGGCCGCGACCAAACTGGTGCCGCTCGGTCAAACCGCCGGACAACGGATACTCAGCGCCCTGATTCCCTTGATCGAACAGGCCACTGAGCAGGCACTCACTCGCTCTGATGAGCAACTGGGGTTCAGCGCACCGGGTCTGGCGCTGGCCTCAGCTCGGCATGAAGTGCAGTATTCGCGGTTGTTTCGGTCGTAGAGAGCCACACTTGAGGCGAAAAAATTTTACAATAAATGACTTGGCCTAGTGATGCGGTGCGTTAACACCGCTTGACCATTGACTCTATCATCACTTAGGGAGATACTTTTTCGTCATGCTTGCAGCACTGCAAGGCTCACTCTCTCCACAACCGACCATTGATCATTATGGGAAAAGCAACCGGATTTTTAGAATACCCGAGGGAAGATATTGTCGATCGTGATCCTGCGGACAGGATTAAGGACTGGAATGAATTTCACCACCCGGTGCCTGAAGATAAGCTCAGGCGTCAAGGGGCTAGGTGCATGGATTGCGGCGTGCCCTTTTGTCATACTGGGATTATGGTGGCCGGTGTCACCAGCGGCTGTCCCATTAATAATTTGATCCCTGAGTGGAATGATGCGGTGTACCGGGGTCAATGGCGCGAAGCGCTGGATTTACTACATAAAACCAATAATTTTCCAGAGTTTACTGGTCGAGTTTGTCCGGCACCCTGTGAAGGTTCCTGTGTACTAGGCATCAATGAGCCGCCGGTTACGATTAAAAATATCGAAAATGCCATTATAGAACGTGGCTTTGCCGAAGGCTGGGTCGTACCTAATCCCCCACAACGGCGCACGGGCAAGAAAGTAGCGGTTGTCGGCTCTGGCCCGGCAGGGCTGTCTTGTGCTGACCAACTCAACAAAGTCGGTCATCAGGTGACGGTGTACGAACGCGCTGATCGTCTGGGTGGGTTGCTTATGTATGGCATCCCCAATATGAAGTTGGAAAAAATCGACGTTGTTGAGCGCCGCATCAATATCCTGCGTCAAGAAGGGATTGAGTTCATCACCAACGCCGAGGTCGGGGTGAATGTCCCCGTGGCCACCTTGCAACAGGATTTCGACGCTATTGTACTGTGTGGTGGTGCGACCAAACCGCGTGATTTGCTCATTGCAGGCCGAGAACTGCCAGGCGTGCATTTTGCGATGGAATTTTTGCAGGCCAATACCAAGTCCCTCTTGGACAGCCAACACCAAGACCAACGCTATATCAGCGCCAAGGGTAAAAAAGTCGTGGTCATCGGCGGCGGGGACACCGGCACCGATTGCGTAGCGACTTCATTACGCCACGGCTGCTCACAATTAACCCAATTAGAAATCATGGAGCAGCCGCCTGAAAAAAGAGCGGCGGGTAATCCTTGGCCGGAATGGCCGAAGCTGTATGTTCTGGATTATGGTCAAGAAGAAGCCCAAGCGGTGTTTGGTCGTGATCCCCGCGACTACTGTGTGCTGACCAAGCGCTTTATCGGCGATGAGCAGGGCCAGCTAAAGGGGGTGCAAGTCGTCAGCATTCGTTGGGAAACCACAGAACATGGCGGTAAGCAACCCGTTGAAGTGCCAGGGTCTGAGCGCATTATTGAAGCCGATTTAGTGCTGTTGGCTTTGGGATATACCGGGCCGGAAAATCCGCTGTTAGAGCAGCTCGGTGTTGAGCAAGATGACCGCAGTAATGTGCGTGCCGAGCATGGCCAATTCCTGACCAATGCGCCAGGTGTATTTGCTGCCGGCGATATGCGTCGTGGACAAAGCTTAGTGGTTTGGGCCATCAATGAAGGTCGCGGAGCCGCGCGGGAATGCGACCGATTTTTAATGGGCACCACCTGCTTACCCTAATGCAGGCTGCGCTGTAGCGGGTCACTGTGCGGTCATCAGGGCAGTGACCCACGGGCTATCCGTTTAGCGGTAATCGCCCCTCACCCCAACCCTCTCCCAAAGGGAGAGGGAGCTTAAGGCGGGGGGGCTGAACGCTGGTAGTCCTAAATATGGTAGTGACACGTCATTCAGCGACGACAGACAAGGTCTGGTTGTAATGGTGTCTGTGCCTCAGGCACTTTTGCCCAAGTAAGTTCTCGATTCATCAGCCAGACCCTGTCTAGATGGCATTATCGAGCGATTATCTTAAGACGATGTAGGCTGTGCGTACAACCAGCACGCCACGGCGGACTCATCGACCGTTAAGGGTAATGGGCGTTCACGTTGACAGCGCTCAAAAGCGTGTGAACAGCGCGGGTTAAAAGGACAGCCTGGAGGGATAGAATCGAGGCGCGGCATACTGCCGGGAATTTGTACCAAACGGTCATTATCGCCGCTGAGCGAGGGAATCGCGCCCATCAGGCCCCGAGTATAAGGATGATGCGGCTGGCGGATGACATGGTGTACTGGGCCGATTTCGGCAATCCGCCCCGAATACATGACCGCCACCCGGTCGGCGGTTTCAGCAATCACCCCCATATCATGGGTGATGAGCATCACTGAGGCTCCGTGGTCGCGGCACAGGCGCTTCAACAGTGCCGTGATTTGCGCCTGTACTGACACATCCAGAGCCGTGGTCGGCTCATCGGCAATCACCAGTTCTGGTTCAGCGCATAGCGCCAAGGCGATCACCACCCGTTGGCGCATACCGCCGGAAAACTGATGGGGGTAAGCATCGATGCGTTCTTCGGCGGCTGGAATACCCGCTTCGTCGAGCAGGGCAA
>PWUP01000275.1 GCA_003562535.1 Gammaproteobacteria bacterium
ATTCGGTTGGGACTGCTCAACCCGGACTCCAGTTGCTCGCCCGCAAGGGTGTTATCAACGGAGAGCGAATTACCGAAAAACCATCCTGAGCAACTTTGTTTAGGTTTTTAGGAACAGGAAGGTGGCAGCGAGGAAACCCTTGGGCGGCCTCGCGCCTTCATCGAATCAGCGTGGCGCCGATACACAAAGCACTCACGGAACAAGGCTCAGGAGATTCAAGGTGCGATCGCACCCTTGGCCGAGACCTATCACAACTGCCACCCATTCCTAGGGGTCGTATTGGCGGGTGTCTTCACCGACGGATCGTTAGCGCAGTTCCGCTCGCATAATTTCAACCTTGTCTACTGCCAGTACGATACCATCGTTGAGGCATTCGCTAGCGAGGGCGTGGACGTTTCCAGCAATGAGAGTACGAGCGAAGCCGATTTGCAGCGAAAGGTAAGTGCTTTCGACCGGCTCACCGAAGTTCAGCGTGAACGGATTGCTGACGAAATCCGAGGGCTACACGCGGACCAGTTTGGTCCATTCTTTGACGAGTTGAGAGCTTGCTTGAACCGCACGATCAAACACATTTTCGTCCTAACCCTGTCGGGCCCGTCGCGACAGCTTGCTTCGATTGAGGATGCCGTTCGTTTCGTTGAGGATTACGACGAAGCGGCCCCTGCAAGCGAGTTCGTTCGCTACGAGTTGAACGTCAGGTATACGAACGGCGACGAAATTAGGGGCAGCTTCCGCGAAAAATATAAAGCAATAGATTTCCTTCGATCATTTGAACCGAGCATCTGATGGGGTCACGGCAGAGCTGCCCAAAAATCGGTTGCAGCGCACGGTCTGCTCCTGAACCTGAGGTTAGGCGGTAACCGTTCCCCCCCTTTGCAAAACGGACGCGCATGCTCTATAACCGGTCGGCATGAACGCACTGGACTTCCACCGCTCTCCCCCAAAGGCTCGTAGCCTAGAAGCAGCGCAAGTTCAGTAGGGTGAGCACCCCCGTGCCCACCCTACCCAGCTAATCTAATTCAATCTGATAGATGAACCCATAACGCTTACCCGTGATAAACAGCCGCTGCCCCTCGGCATCGTAAGCGATGCCGTTGAGCACGTCTTCATTGCCGTGGCGGTCAGCGGGACTGAGTAAATCGCTGAAATTATGGCGGGCAAGCACTCGGCCCGTGTGCGGGTCAATGCGGACGATGTCATCGGTCATAAACACATTCGTCCAGACCTCGCCGTTAATGTAGGCCAGTTCATTGAGTCGGGTCACGGGTTGCGCGTTTTCGGTCACCACACGGGTACCGAGTAATTGGAAGGTATCCGGGTCGCGAAAATACAACTGGGCGCTGCCATCGGTCATAATGAGCTGCTGACCGTCAAAGGTTAACCCCCAACCCTCAGTGGCGTAGTGGAACTCGCCTAACAGGGCAAAACTGTCGCGATCATAGACCAATGCCACACCCTCGCGCCAAGTAAGCTGAATAAGCCGGTCGTCCACCAGCGCCAAGCCTTCGCCGAACAAGTTTGCGGGCAAATGGATCTTTTGTAACACCTCGCCGGTGTCCGCATCCAGCCGTCGCAACGACGACTGGCCGTACAGTCCGGTACTTTCGTAAAACGCCCCATCATGGAATAGAAAACCCTGAGTGAACGCCCTAGGGTCATGGGGAATACGGGCGACAATGGTGTAGCCGGTACGCGACTCACTCTGGCGTTCAAACGCCCACGGCTGAACCAGACTGTTCAGCAGCGCTAGGCTGAGCAGCAGAGCCAGCATCAGCCATTGTTGGGATAAGCGACGCATCAGATCAGTTCACTGCATGGCGTTGAGGGCGTTCGATGATTTGCTCGGTATGCCAAGCATTGGTGCCAAAAATCACCTGCCCAAGCCGGTCTTTAAGCCGCAGTTCCACCGGCTCGCCAACGCTAACCACTTCCAGTAATTCACCGCGAGCATTATACAGGCCGATGGACTGCACCGTTCGACCCCTCACTTCTCCTGTGCCGGAGCGAAACGGCGTTAACCCAAAACGGCCAATGCACTTTGATAATCAGGCTCTTGGGCGATTTCTGGGATCAACTGGCTGAACATTACTTGATTGTTTTCATCCAGTACCAGCACCGCACGTCCCGTTACTCCCGCCAAAGGGCCGTCCACAATCAGCATGCCGTAATCGGTGGCAAAGTCCCGCGAACGCATCATCGATAAGGAAATAACGTTATCCAAATTTTCGCTGCTGCAAAAGCGTCCTTGCGCGAAGGGTAGGTCGGCTGAGACCACCAAAATCACGGATTCAGGATGAGCCTCAGCGTGTTGGTTGAAGGTGCGAGTGGAGGCCGCGCACACGGGGGTGTCTAGGCTGGGGACAATACTGATGAGTTTCTTTTTACCCGCAAAATCAGCTAGGCTGACATCGCTTAAATCGCTCTTAGTCAGTTGAAAATCAGGTGCTGTGCTGCCAACAGCAGGCAGCTCACCGTTGGTATGACAGGTTTGGCCTCTGAGGGTAATGGTTGCCATGCTAATCTCCTAAAATTTAGTGAATACAAATAGTCATGTTAATCTGAGTTTGAGTCTTCAGCAATCTGTTGCGTGTAGGCTGCAGCATCGAGCATATTATCTAACGCGCTGGTTGCGTGCACTTGAAACAGCCAGCCCTGTCCGTAAGGGTCTTGGTTGACCAACTCCGGCGCATCAGCCAGTGCCTCGTTGACCGCGATTACTTTCCCAGCCACCGGACTGTAAACGTCTGAAGCGGCCTTAACCGATTCTACCACCGCACAGGCTTCAGTAGCCTCAACCGAAGTGCCCTCCTCGGGCACTTCCACATACACTAAGTCACCAAGTTGCTCTTGAGCATGATCGGTAATGCCCAGTGTCAGCGTCCCGTCACCGTTATCGCGCACCCATTCATGGCTGCTGGTGTATTTCAGGTCCGTCGGTACATTACTCATAAATAATTAATCCTCCAAACTATTAGCGAGTCGCAATGTAAAAACCCCAAGTCTAATTCAGTGGCGAATATCCACTCAAGGCCGATGTGCGCTAGCATAACGCAATTGCCTACGACCTGTATCTGATAACACTGTGGATTCTACCATCCGTTTTAAGCACCGCTTGTTAACCGAAGCCGTGCGTCAATTGGAGTTGCTGCATGGACACCCGTTTAATGAAGCCCCGGCTCAAGCGGCGGCTCAAGCGACTGAGGGTGATTTTGAGCGGCGGTTAGTCACTCACGCCGAACACCTACGCTGCGCTCCTGCCCTGAACATGGCGACCCAACAACTGGCGCAGACGCTGGCGCTGAGCGCTGCCGTGCTGCTGTTACTGGCGGTATTCGCCGGTGTTGCCGCCGCACAGCTTGCCTTGAGCACCGAGCCGCAGCCCATCATCAATGTGTATGGGTTGTTAACGGTTGTCTTGGCACTGCCCCTACTGACTCTCGTGTTGTGGCTGGTGTCGCTCGGCTTCCCCAATAGCGCGGGCGGCCATTTACTCGGCAAGCTCGTGGTGAACCTAGGCCGTTGGCTAAGCCAGCGTGTGCATCCCAGCGATGAGGCGCTCACGGCGGTTAGCCGTGCACGCAGCCGTTTACTATGGCAAGGCGGTGGCTATTGGCTGTTCAGCGCCCTCAGCCATGCGCTGTGGTTGGCGTATCTGCTGGGGGTGCTGGCGGTCACCTTAGTTTTGCTCAGTATCCGCCAGTATGGCTTTGTGTGGGAGACCACCATTTTGTCGGCTGACAGCTATATCGCTTTGACCCGACTGTTATCGACGCCTTTGGAAAGCTTGGGTTTTTTAACCCCCCAAGCGGAACACATCGTGGCCAGCCGCTGGGATAATGGTGTGTTGACCACCGATACCCGTGATCATGCGGCAGCCTGGTCAGGATTTATTGTTGGTTGTCTCTTGGTCTATGGGTTTTTGCCACGCTTACTAGGGTTGGGAGTCAGCCTGTGGCTATATCAACGCGCCTGTCAGCGGGTACGACTCGAAACCCATCTGCCAGGTTATGCCCGCTTACACACCGTGCTCCAGCCTTACAGTCAGTCGCTGGGCGTTGTCGATCCTGAACACCCGACAGCGGCCACCGCAGATCATGCCACTGGCGGAGCACCGCGGCCCACCGCCGGCCCACCGGCCATTGTCGCCATCGAAGCCGAATTACCCAGCGAATGGCCACCGGCTTTGGGGCATGAATGGCTGGATTTAGGAGTCATCGATGACCGCCACAGCCGCAGCCGTGTGTTACAGCGTTTGGCGCAGTTGCCGCCCACCTCTGGGTTGGGAGCCTTGGTGATGGTGGCAGCGTTGCCCATGACACCAGATCGTGGTATCGGGCGACTATTGGCGCAGTTGCGGGCTGCGTATCCCAGTGCCGCGCTGTTGGTGCTCAGCGATGGTCAACGTCTGCGCCAACGGGAGCAGCACTCGGATGTGGTGCAACGCCTCGCCGATTGGCGCCAATTGGGTCTGCACGCCGGGCTATCCGCTGAGCAGATTATTGAATTGGATCTAAGGCATCTCACCGAGACCAGCCGCAGTCAACTCGCCCAGTATTTGGGGCTGAGCTATGCCAGCCACCAAACGGGGCGCTCACAACTGGAGCCAGCCTGTGAGTTGATCATCCGCCATGTTGCCGGCTGGTCACAGCCGCCGGATGCACCGGCTCAGGCTGAACTGCAGCGGGCCATAGCCCGTTTATACGGCCACCGCCGCGAGCGGTTTAAACTGGCGCTGCCACAACTGGATGTCAGCCACGCCCGCGCACCGCAGCAGTTGCAGCACAGTGCCCAGTGGGTGCGGCAGATCTTACCGCCACGGCTACGCGCCAACCCGCGATGGTTAGCCACCGGGGCGCTCAGTGGAGCGCTGGGTTGCGTCGCCTTGGCCACGCTCACCAACCCGGCGGCCTTAGCGGCCTTGCCGCTGTGGTCGGGTTTAGGTGCAACCTTAACGGCATGGTTGCAACCTGCCCCTTCTCCAAGCAGCGAGGCAACACCGCCCCCAGCAGACTTGGCTGAACCGGTCGCCGCTGCCGCCTTATTTGCGCTGTTATTAGACTTACAAGGACACAGCGAAGCGGAAATTACAGCGGCCTTAGATCAGTTACTGGAGGCACAGATGCCGGTCATCCGTAGCGCTGATGAGGCTCGCC
>PWUP01000013.1 GCA_003562535.1 Gammaproteobacteria bacterium
CACCAAGATGATGGCAGGTGGTAGCAAGAATCCGCTCAACGTTGTCCTCAGCGGCGATGGTGTGGGCAATGGCGTCGATGGCCTGTTGGTGCTTTTTCTGTGCGGAGATGTCTAACAGCAGACCGATGTAGTGTTGCACCTGACCCTGAGCATCATATACCGCATTGACGGTCATCAGTTCAGGATACACCTCACCGGTTTGGCGCCGATTCCAGATCTCACCCACCCAACGCCCCTGAGTCTGTAGGGCCTGCCACATCTGCTCATAGAATGCCGAGTCGTGGCGGCCGGATTGAAACATCCTCGGGTTTTGTCCCAACAGGTCTTCACGGCGATAACCCGTAATGCGGGTAAACGCGCTATTGACCTCGATGATCTGAGCCTCACGGTCTGTGATGATAATCCCTTCATGAGCATGTTCAAACACACTGGCGGCCAGGTGCAAACGGGCTTCGGCTTGCTTGCGGTGGTGGATGTCATCAAACACGGTGACCGCCCCCACGAAATAGCCGTTTTGCCGCAGTGGTCGGCTGACCACTTGGGTCTCGAACAGTCTGCCGTCGGCGCGCCGAAAAACCGTTTCCTCCCGATACTCCTGTCCGGAGCGCACCGCCTGGATGATCGGACAGTGGATGGTTGACTGGCCATCATGATTCTCGTGGTGGTGAAACAGCTCATGGGGGGATTGGCCTTGCAGTTCAGCCTCGCTGTAGCCCAGCAGAGATTGAGCGTAGGGATTGGCCGTGACAATCCGGTTGTCGGCATCGGTGAGGTATAAGCCTTGTCCCAAGGTGTCGGTAATCACTTTAAGGCGGTTGCGCTCCCCAAGCTTTTCATCCAGCGCCCGTAATAGGAAAAACACCGCCACCGCCACAACCAGCAGCGCCAGCCCAGTACCCAGTACCTGTACCCATAGGCTGCGCTGCAATACGGTGAATTGCGGCTCAGCCATATAGGACATGACTATACCGACCTGCGTCTGGCCGGGGTCAAACACCGGCACGGCCAACACCGCGTAGTCGTATCCGTCTGAACGCATTGGAAACGCTTGTTCTACGCCCTGCTGCAATCGGGCAATGTGTTCGGGATGCTCGCCCAGCCGCTGAATCAGGCGCTCGATGGCCGCAGGCAAGGGCGGTGGTGAGTCACTGCGCAGACCGTGGGGGTCTTCAATCAGGAACGCCGCCGAAGCGGACCATGGTTCATACAAACCTTGCTGCTCGTCAAACAAGATGTCGCGCTGGCGTTGGGCGTGCAGCAATAACTGGAATTCGTGCTGCGGCAGTAGCGCTTGCAGTTCTTCCAGCAGCACTTTAAACGGCATACTGAGTTCCACGCTGCCCAAATGCTGACCGTCAGTGTCAACGATGGGAAACACGCTACGATAACCCGACACCACCCGCCCGACCTCAAAACAGAACACGGGCGTCAAATCGCGGTTGACCATGCGAATCGATTCGCGCACGTCGAACAAGTTGTCACCGAAACGCGAGGGGTGATGAAAGCGCAGAAAACTGTCCCCGTTGGGGCGGTGGAAATGAAACTGGCGCACCCCGCGCTCAACCATGCGTTCATACGTTGGACTCAGATGGCGAAACAAGTGCAGCCGAGCCAGGTCGATCTGCTCTGGATCTTGGGCGGCCTGTAACAACTCGATGGTGCGCGGGTTTTCAACGTATTCTTCGAAATAAGTGGCCACACTATTGCGCTGCAGCGCTTGAACGGCCTGCCAACTGATCGACAGCGTTGAGAGATTGCGCTCCAGCAAGACCTGCACCGCCCGGTCATGTTCGGCAGACCACAGCCCCCATGATATGAGCGCGGCTAGTAACCACGCTAAGGCCAAGCCCCACGCTAAGCGGCGTTGCCGCTGGGCTGGGGAGGGTGGGGTGATCCTCTGCATTAATCGGCCACTCGGTTGAGAAATACAGCCGTTAGCCTGCGCATCGTCTTAATCGGTTCCAACGCCTGCTCATCGATCGGGGCGAAACCGTAACGGCCATTCTGGAGCGTGTGCAGGCGGGCATCATCCAAACCGGTCAAGGTCTGCGTCAGAATTGCCCGTTGCGCAGCGCTGAGCGTATCGGGTTGCGCTACCAGCATGAAACCGGGTACGGGGTCTGAGGTGGCCAGCGTCCGCAAACCCAAGCCATAAAACCGCTGTGCGACGCTGTCCTTCATCCCCCCGATCAGACATTGCTCACGCAGCACGGCTACCGCCACATCATCATGCCCACCGTGATAGGCCATACGGATGTGCGCCAGGTCGAAGCCGTGTGCCACCAGTAACCAGAAGATGATGGTCGGCCCACACGTCGATTGCGGGCGGGTTAGCGCCACACTTGGTGGGGTAGGCTGGTGCATCAGGTGTTGCAGCGAGACTATGCCATCGACCGGTGCGGCAATCACACAGCGATACTCGGCTCGCCCATCCGGTTCACGAAATGTCGCTACTGGACGTAAATGCGGTACACGCTCCCGAGCCAGCAGAAACGGCAAGGGACCCAATTCGGCGAAATCCACCTCACCCCCGGCCACGGCCTCGATCAGGGCGTGATAGGTGGGGTACAGCCGCAGTTGCACCGGGCGTTCAAGAATGGTGGTCAGCAGCGCCGCAAGCGGTTGGTTGCGGGCGAGGGTCAGGGATTCGTTTTCTAAGGGCAGCGGAGCATAAACCCAGTCCGCGGGTTCTGCGGAGGCGGGCATGGAAATAAGCCCAGTGGCGACCCACAGCGCACCGCCCATGAGGGCATGATGAGTACGCCCTCGCTGACGCAACGCCTTATCCTGATACATCTGGTGATCTGCCGTGCGCAGCAGTTCATCTAGGGTCTGCTGCGGATGGCGATAGTACGCTACGCCAATAGAACAGCCCAGGGTGATCGTCAGGTCATTAAATTCAATGGGCAGAGCGACGGAGGCGCGTAACCGCTCGACCAGCTTACCGACAGACGCTTCGTCGGTTTCCTGAAACAAGACAATAAACTCATCCCCACCCCAGCGAACCACCATATCGCTGGCACGCACACTGGATTGAATCCGCCTTGCGCACTCGATCAGCACCGCATCACCGGCCTTATGGCCGTGGGTATCATTAATTGGCTTAAACCCATCCAAATCAATAAACATCATGACATGGCGCTGCTCAGGATGGCGCTTGAGACGGGCGAGTAACTGCGAGTGACGATCTTCAAGTAATCGGCGATTGGGCAGTCCGGTGAGGCCATCGTATAGCGCGATGTGTCTCATATCGAAATGATGATGGATCATCATATACACTAACCCAGCGAGCACTATCGCCAGCAGGAGGCTAGAAACACGCAGGATCACCATCAGGTGAGAAAACTGCGGCTCAGACTGTGGCATGACCGCCATCCGCCATTGGCCCCCGGGGACATCAATCGTTTGGATGATCGCTTGAGGCTGCTCAAATAGGCGGGCGTCTCCGATGACAGGGCGGTCGTGGTGGCCATGTTTTGACCGGCTGTACACCGCTACATTTAAACCGTCCATCGCGTCACGATCAAAAATGATGCGGTTCATCTGATCGATGTCGATGACTGTGGACAGCAACCCCCAGTAACGCCCTTCGACAAACAGGGGTACTCGGTAGATCAGGCCATTGCCGCCCTGAACCAGCTTCAACGGCCCATCCAACGCGGCTTGACCACTATGAATAATGGCCTCAATGATCGGCCACTGTTCGGGAACCTCCCGATAGTTCAAACCTATCGCCCGCTCATTGCCGCGTTCCGGGTACACATAGGTCAGTCGATGGCCGATAGCCACCCCAAAATTCAACACATAACGGCTGCTGAGGTGCAGTACAGCCAGCATATCCTGGATCTCTTGGTGTTGCAGGCTATCATGACGCACCACCAGATAACTGCCCAACCCGCTGTTAAGATACAGCAGGGTATTGAGTTCGCGTTCAATACGCGCCCGCAACGTGGCCGCTTGCGATAAGGCTTCATGGTGCTTGAGCCGTTGAGTCTCACTTTTTTGCGCGCTGATCATCAACTCGCCTAACATGATCATGAGGCTGCCGACCAGCAGCGCACCCAACAGGCCACTATATGGCTTAAATAATCCCGCTCTGGACATAGATACCTACTCAACTACGTAGTTTATTATGGCTTAACAGTTCTTAATCGGAGTTAAGATACACTATCTGAGTGCCGTTTAGACCACTGAGCGGAACGCCAAGCCCTAAACACAGCCGCCGTGTGCTGCGCTTAGGGTGGGGACGAACCATCATCATGGAAAAAATGAGATATGTTCCACTGGATTTAGCGGCTGCGGTCGTAAAACGGCACATCAGCCTGCTGTGACAGCCATTGCCCCAGACAGCGTGGTTCGGTCGGGTCATGGATCGCGTGAGTAATTCTAAGGCTTACGGGCGTTTTACGGGTCGGCTTGAGCCGAGGTGAGGTGATCTGGATGGCGTGCAGATGAAACCACGCATCATTGTCGCTATCACGCGATTCGGTCAATTCTACGGCTTTCGCCTGGGCAAGTTCTGTGACCACACCGCCAAATCGCCGCTGGTAAACCAGATGGCCGGGTTCGATCCGCCATTCATGCCGCCCCCGTAACATCCAGTGCGTTTTACGCGCAAGCCAAACGCCGAACACGGTCAGCATCAGCGTCACTACCCACAAGCCCGGTTCGCTCAGGCTTTCATGGGCGAGCAGTAGCAAGCCGCTCCAGACGATGCCCGTGATGATCGCCACCACCCCGGTTTGTTGGCGACGGAATGTGGGGTTAGGGATCAGCAACAGTTCGCCCTGCGTCCCCCTAGCCTCCTGCCACTCATCGGGCACCCCCGCTCGTTCAGCCGTCGTCTCGTCATCTGGCCATCCCAGTGCGGCGCATAGCCGCCGCCGGGCGGCGATGTGTTCTGTCGGTGGTTTCGATAATCACTCGGTCAAAACGCTGGCGGCGTTGCACCAATCGCCCGAGGATCCGAATCAGATCGCCACGCACTGTGCAACAGATGCAGCCGTTATTCATCTCAAAGATTTCTTCGTCGGCGTTAATCACCAGAGCGTGATCAATGCCAATCTCACCGAATTCGTTTTCGATCACGGCAATGCGCTGGCCATGTTGCTCAGTCAGGATGCGGTTGAGCAGCGTGG
>PWUP01000281.1 GCA_003562535.1 Gammaproteobacteria bacterium
CAACAGGTCGAAGGGGCTTGGCGTGGTTTGCACTATCTGGTTAATAACACCGAGACGGATGAGCAGTTAAAAATCAAGGTGTTTAATATCAGCAAAAAAGACGTTCATAAAACCCTCAAGAAATTCAAAGGCGCGGCGTGGGATCAAAGTCCGTTATTCAAAAAAATCTACGAGGAAGAATACGGCACTTTTGGTGGTGAACCCTTCGGCTGTCTGGTCGGGGATTATCACTTCGATCACAGCCCACCCGATGTCGAATTGCTAGGCGAAATCGCCAAAGTGTCAGCCGCCAGCCACACCCCGTTTATTGCCGGGGCCGACCCCGGCGTGCTCGGCATGGAATCATGGCAAGAACTGGCTAACCCCCGTGATCTGACCAAAATTTTCCAAACCCCCGAATACGCCGCTTGGCGCAGCCTGCGCGAATCCGAAGATACACGCTATATCGGTTTGGCTATGCCACGGTTCCTTGGGCGCGTCCCCTATGGTGCCAAGACCGACCCCGTCGATGAATTTGACTTTGAGGAAAACATCGAGGGCGCTGACCACAGCAAATACACCTGGTGTAATTCGGCTTATGCCATGGCCACTAACATCACCCGCGCGTTTAAAACCTATGGGTGGTGTACTCGGATCCGAGGCATTGAGTCTGGCGGTGCTGTCGAAGCTTTGCCCACCCACACCTTCCCCACCGATGATGGCGGCGTCGATATGAAATGCCCGACTGAAATCGCCATCACTGATCGCCGCGAAGCCGAGCTGGCCAAGAATGGCTTTATGCCGTTAATTCACAAGAAAAACTCTGATTTTGCGGCGTTTATTGGTGCTCAATCCCTGCAAAAACCGGCAGAGTACGATGACCCCGATGCCACCGCCAATGCCAACCTCTCGGCAAGATTACCTTATTTATTCGCGACTTGCCGCTTCGCGCATTATCTCAAATGCATTGTTCGCGATAAGATCGGGTCGTTTAAAGAACGCGACGATCTGCAAAAATGGCTGCAAAAATGGATTATGCAGTATGTTGACGGTGATCCGGCCAATTCAAGGGAAAGCACTAAAGCGCGTAAACCCCTCTCAGCCGCTGAAGTGGTGGTTGAAGAAATCGAGGGCAATCCCGGGTATTACTCGTCTAAATTCTTTTTACGACCCCATTATCAGCTTGAAGGGCTAACGGTGTCATTGCGTTTAGTTTCAAAATTGCCTTCAGGTAAATAAAGTGGATCGGGTCAAACTGGCCTGCTATCTAGTCAGTTTGACCCAGAGCACCGTGCGTATTCAAATTTCTACGATCTCGGTTCTCATAATAAGCTGAAAAAATTAATAGTTGGTTTTTTGGCACGGTAAATGTATCCGTTATAAAGCAACTGAGGTGCAATACGACATCCAGTTGTGACAGCAGGCTGCAGCTCATAGCAGCGACTCTCAGGCAATACTGACTAACTTTGGAGCATAACCATGTACGATGCATTTTTGAAAATTGAAGGCGTCACAGGTGAATCTAACGACGAGGAGCATAAAGAAGAAATTGAGATTTTTAGCTTCTCCTGGGGTGCCTCGAACCCGTCAACCATTGGCTCTCATACCTCAGGCTCTGGCGGTGGCAAGGTCACGATTTCCGACTTTACTGTTGTAAAAAGAACTGATCGGGCTTCAGCAGCAATATTTGGAAAATGCTGTGATGGCACCCACTTCCCCACCGCTAAGCTGACCTTGCGCAAATCAGGGGGCGACAAACTTGAGTACTTGATCTATGAGTTCCAAGAAGTATTTGTCGATAATATGCAATGGAGTGGTTCAACTGGTGGTGACGACAGCCCGATGGAAACGGTGTCGTTCACTTTTGGCCAGGTAATCGCCACCTATACTCGGCAAAATGCCGAAGGCACCGGCGAAGCGCCGATCGAGTATGGCTGGGATGTCCGCACCAACATGCCAACTTGATTGGATCATCCGGCGTATATCAAACCGGCGAGCCAAACGGCTCGTCCGGTTTTTGTTGATTTTCAGGAGCGATACTCATGACGGTACTTGACCGCTTTGCCACCGGCGATCTCCAAAGCACACTGGCTGAATTGCAGCAGCAGGTGCGCCGTCAGCCCGCCGAGGCTAAGCACCGCATTTTTCTGTTTCAACTGTATTGTGTGCTGGGTGAATGGCAAAAAGCCTTGAATCAACTTAATGTATTGCGTGATCTGGATGCCTCCACATTGCCGATGGCTCAAACCTATCAAGAAGCTATCCAGTGCGAGGCGCTGCGTACTCAGGTGTTTGCCGGTCAGCGAGCGCCTTTATTGTTTGGCGAACCGGAACCGTGGCTGGCCTGGCTGATTGAAGCCCTGAAGCTCACTGCACAAGAGCAGCATGATCAGGCCAGTGCGTTGCGCGACCAGGCTCTGGAACACGCACCGGCCACTTCCGGACAACTCAATGACACTGCTTTCGAATGGCTGGCCGATGCCGATCCCCGCTTTGGTCCGGTGTTGGAAGCGATTGTCAATGGCCGTTATTACTGGATTCCCTTACATAATATTCGTCAATTACAGATTGAACCCCCAACGGATTTACGCGATCTGGTCTGGCTACCGGCGCAACTCACTTGGGCGAATGGGGGGGAATCGGTGGGACTCATACCCGTGCGTTATCCTGGTTCCGAGTCCAGCAGCGATGACGCTATCCGTTTAGCACGGAAAACCGACTGGCATAGCGTCAACGCAACGACCCAACTGGGTCTCGGCCAGCGTTTATTCGCCACCGAAAGCGCGGATCACGCCCTGTTAGACACCCGCACCATCTTATTCAATACGGCTGAAAACAGTGTAGCATCAACAAGCACCGATGGCTGAACTGACCTCACAGGAGCAACTGCAACCTTCTCTGTTGGATCGTTTGACCGATGACGATCCCCATGAGCACCAAGAAGGCCGTGATCAGCGAGTGTTAAACATGCGCCGTCTACGGCAAAGTGTGCTGCGTGATTTGGCTTGGTTGTTTAACACGACCCACTTGGCTACGGTGCAAGATCTCAACGCCTTTCCCGAAGTGCAGAATTGCGTACTCAACTATGGTATCCCCGAGCTTTCAGGTGCAGCAATTTCCAGTTTATCCACCATGGAAATCGAACGCTATATTCGTCATGCCATACTGACTTATGAACCGCGCATTCTACCCCATACGTTACACATCAATATCATTGCTGAGCGGGAACAAATGAGCGAACAGGCGCTGGCATTTGAAATCAGTGGGGATTTGTGGGCGCAGCCGATTCCAGAACAACTGTATCTAAAAACCGAAATTGATTTAGAACTTGGTGATTTTAAAGTCATTGAGTTCAGCGGGCGACGTTAACCTTATGGATCCGCGACTGCTGCGCTACTACAACGAAGAATTGCGCTATCTGCGTGAAATGGGCGCAGAGTTTGCCCAAGAATACCCGAAAATCGCGGGCCGCTTGGGTATGGACGGCATGGAAATCGCTGATCCCTATGTGGAACGGCTCATGGAAGGGTTTGCCTTCTTAGCCGCTCGGGTGCAACTGCGTGTCGATGCTGAGTTTCCGCGCTTTTCCCAACATCTGCTAGAGCGGGTATTCCCACATTATCTCGCCCCAACACCTTCTATGGCGGTGGTGCAGTTCCAACCGGATTTTAGCGAAGGTGATTTGGTTCAAGGCCCTAGTATTCCCCGCCATACGGTGTTGCGTAGCCTAACGGGTAAAGGCGATCAAAGCCCTTGCACCTACCGCACGGCTCACGATGTGCCCTTGTGGCCTCTGGAGATTACTGAGGCGGAATACTTAGGCACAGCAGCCGCAGTTAAAGCGCTGGGCATCGCTGAATTAAGCGGTCTGCGCGCAGGTATTCGGCTCAGACTGCGCTTGGTGGCTGATGCCAGCTTTAAACATCTGCCACTGGAGCGATTGGCACTGTATCTGCGTGGCCCTGATGCCCTGCCCATCACGCTGTATGAGCAATTGGTCGCTAATCGCTTAGGCATTGTGGTACTGCCTACCCAGCGGCCAATCACTTGGCAGCAAAGGCTGCCGAAAACCGCTATCCGCCAATTAGGCTTTGACGATGACCAGGCCCTGTTGCCCTACGGGGCGCGTTCGTTCCAAGGTTATCGGCTGCTGGCGGAATATTTTGCCTTCCCACAACGCTATCTGTTTGTGGAGTTCAACGGCTTGCGGGCTGGACTCAGCCGCTGCCCGCACTCAGAAATTGATTTGGTGGTGCTGCTGGATCACAGCCACCCACTCTTAGAACAAGGACTGGATAAAGAGCATTTTCAGTTGTTCAGTACCCCAGCAATTAATCTGTTCCCCAAACGCGCTGACCGGATTCATTTGAGCGAGCAACGCGCTGAGCACCATATTGTGGTCGATCGTACTCGGCCCTTGGACTTCGAGGTATTCAGCATCACCGACGTGACCGGCCACGGAGTGACGGCTGAAGAAGAGCAAACCTTTCTGCCCTTTTACGCCTCCAGCGATCAGCACGCTCTACAAGGGCATAGCGCGTATTATGCCTTACGTCGCGAACCACGGTTGATTTCCTCTAAAGTTCGCCGCCAAGGCCCGCGCTCCAGTTATATTGGCAGTGAGTTATTCATTAGTCTGGTGGACGCGACTCAAGCGCCCTACAGCAGCACTTTACGCCAGCTCGGCCTCACCACCCTATGCACTAACCGCGATCTGCCCTTACACATGCCGCTTGGCCAAGGCACCACCGATTTTACATTAGAAGCTGGAGCACCCATTACTGGTGTGCGCTGCTTATCCGGCCCTACCCGACCGCGCCCCTCAACCGCCGAACGTGAAATCACTTGGCGGCTGATTAACCATCTGACTTTGAACTATCTGAGTCTGGCCGATAGTGATCCGCAGCAAGGGGCGGCTGCCTTGCGGGAACTGCTTAAACTCTACGCCCCTGCCAGCGATAGCGCGGTGCGCAAACAAATCGAAGACGGAGTCCGCCGTATTCAAGCCCGCTCGGTGACTCAGCGGCTACCGATTCCCGGCCCGATTGCGTTCGGACGCGGACTGGAGATTACCTTGACCTTTGAAGAATCGGCCTTTGAAGGGGTGGGGGTATTTTTATTAAGCGCAGTCTTGGAACG
>PWUP01000336.1 GCA_003562535.1 Gammaproteobacteria bacterium
GCCACCAAACCCGGCGATATTATCACCAGTTTGTCCGGCCAAACCATTGAGGTGCTGAATACCGACGCCGAGGGACGTTTGGTGCTGTGCGATGCCCTGACCTACTGCGAGCGGTTTGAGCCGGCGGTGGTCATTGACATCGCCACCCTGACCGGTGCCTGCGTTATTGCCTTGGGCAATCATCCGCATGGAGTGTTCAGCAATACCGACGAGTTGGCTCAGGCGCTGCTGGAGGCCGGTGAACAGAGTTTCGACCGAGGTTGGCCTCTGCCCTTGTGGGACGATTATCAAGAGGCACTGGACAGCAATTTCGCCGATTTCGCTAATGTCGGTGGGCGTGAGGGCGGGGCGATTACGGCGGCCTGTTTTCTCGCTCGGTTTGCCAAAAAATTGCGCTGGGCACACCTTGATATTGCCGGTACGGCGTGGTTAACGGGCAAACAAAAAGGCGCGACTGGCCGACCGGTGCCGTTGCTGACTCAGTATCTGATTAATCAGATCGCAGCGGATTAAGCGTTCGAGCGCCCCGTGAGCGTGCGAGTCGATTTCTACATTCTGCCTGACGCTACCGCGCAGGGACGACTGCGGCTGGCGTGTAAGCTGGCGGAAAAAGCCTACGATAACGGCCATCGTGTCTATGTGCTGGCCGCCGATGCGGCACAGGCGCACACCTTGGATGAATTACTGTGGACATTTAAGCAAAACAGCTTTGTGCCGCATGTCCGTTATCCTCCTCCCGCAGACGACGCGGCCCCGGTGTGGATCAGCCCTGAACCCCCACCGCAACAGGCCGATGATGTGGTGATTAATCTGACCGCTGATCTGCCGCCGCGCTTTGAGCAGTTCCAGCGGGTCTTGGAGCTGGTGGATCAACATCCTGACGTGCTGGCGGCGTCTCGCCAGCGGTTTCGGGCTTACCGCGCTCAAGGTATCGAACCCACCTCACATCAACTGCCGGCGGGGTAGGGAGGATGCTTTTGGGGTAGTGTTTTAAATTTGTGCATCTGCTCTTTTGGTGGTTTTTACATGACATAATTTTGTTTTTTGGCAGTAACTTAGTCTATGATTCGAGCATTGACCGCAACTCCATATGCACAAATTTGAAACACTATCATAACGGCTTCTGCCCATGAGTGAGATCCGTATGCATTCCCACGCAGGAGCGTGGGAACGAGTGAAAGTCAACAGATCAGGGCTTAGACCTCAGTGTCACACTGGGTCTTTATTGTCATCAGATGACGGCGCATTCTCAGACTCAGAACCGGGTTCGGCAGCAGTCACTTTTTCCGTCTTTGGTTTACTGCGCCGCCGCCGCCGAGGTTTTTTGGGGGTGGTGGGTGCACTGTCGTCTTCAGTGCTGGCTGCCTCTGTCTGCACTTCAGCCTGAGGTTGCTTGATGGCTGGAGCCGCTTCAGTTGGCTCGGTAGCAGTGCTTGGTGCGTCCACCGGCTCGGTTTGAGCGGCTGGTGGCTCTGCTTCAGTTGGCTCGGTGACAGCGCTGGGAGTGTCCACCGGCTCGGCTTGATCGGGTGGTGGAGCCGCTTCGGTTGGCTCGGTGACAGCGCTCGGCGTGTCCACCGGCTCGGCCTGAGCGGCTGGTGGATCCGCTTCAGTTGGCTCGTTGACAGCGCTGGGCGTGTCCACCGGCTCGGCTTGAGCGGCTGGTGGAGCCGCTTCAGTTGGCTCGTTGACAGCGCTGGGCGTGTCCACCGGCTCGGCTTGAGTGGGTGGTGGAGGCGCTTCGGTTGGCTCGTTGACAGCGCTGGGCGTGTCCACCGGCTCGGCCTGAGTGGCTGGTGGAGGCACGTCAGGTGGCTCGCTGACAACGGCTGCAAGATCCTTAGTCGCTAAGGTATTGGGTGGAATGCGCGGGCGGCCACTGCGGATGACTCTCTGTTTACCGTTCACTTCCACAGTGCGCGAAACGGCGGGTTCTGCTGGAATTAACCGAGTACTAGGGGCGGGTGAGTCGTCATCGCTGCGGGCCTCGAATTCCGGTGTCTCAGTTACGGTGCTGCGCCCACGGCGTTTGCGTCCGCCTCGGCGGCCACGCCGACTGCCACGGCTGGGAGACTCATCGCTGTCAGCGGCGGTTGCGGCTTCGGGTGGCTCAGTGGGTTGTGCCGGTTCTGCCGGTTCTGCCGGTTTTTTGCGGGTGCGCCGGGTGCTACTGTCTGCTGGCGAGGTTTCAGCGTCCGTTGTGGCGCTTGCACCCCCTGAACTTGAGTCGGGTGTCGCCTCTGCTGGCGTGCGTCGGCGACCACTGCGCCGTCCACTGCGTGAGCGGCGTGATTCAGGTTCTTTAGGTTCACTGCGCTCTGTAGCGGTGTCTGATGGTACTGCTTGGGAGGTGCTAGAGCCTGAATGGGCATCATTCTGCGCCTCACTGCCCCGTTCAAAAAACGTCCCCCATAACCATTTGAGAAAGCCAGGGCGCTCCGTATCCTCTAATTGCGTCGGGCGATTCATGGTAGCGTTAACCAGTTGCGGCGGTGCACTCGGGGCTAAAGACGGCACGAGGGGGTCTTCGGTAGAGGGCGCAGGTTGGCGAATGCCGGTGTGTTGACCGGCTTGATCATCATAGTGGGTAATCAGGGTGTAACTGGGTGGGAACTCCTCAGTGTCAGGCAATTCGTCGTTACGTTGGCGCAGCAGCTCGAAATGCGGCGTTTCCAGTGATTCATTGGGTATAATGACCACGGCGACTTGATGTCGGGACTCAATGGTTTCCAACGCCACCCGTTTTTCATTGAGCAAAAAAGTGGCGACTTTCACCGGAGCTTGGATAATCACCCGTGCGGTGCGATCTTTAATCGCCTCTTCTTCTGCCAAGCGAATCAGGGATAAGGCCAGCGATTGGATACCACGAATACTGCCTTGACCGTTGCAGCGTGGGCAGACGGTGTGGCTGGCTTCGTCTAGGGAAGCGCGTAGCCGCTGACGTGAGAGTTCTAACAGCCCAAAGCGTGATATCCGTCCCAGTTGAATGCGCGCACGATCAATTTTCACCAGCTCACGCAGGCGGTTTTCTACCTCGCGCTGGTGACGATTGGCCGACATATCGATAAAATCGATCACGATTAATCCGCCTAAATCGCGCAACCGCATTTGGCGGGCAATTTCCTCAGCCGCTTCGAGGTTGGTGTTCAGCGCCGTTTCTTCGATATCCGCGCCTTTGGTTGCCCGGGCAGAATTGATATCGATGGAGACTAGGGCTTCGGCATAGTCCACGACAATCGATCCCCCAGAGGGCAGCGACACTTCGCGTTGATACGCAGTTTCGATCTGCGATTCAATCTGAAAACGGGTGAATAACGGAGTATGCTCTTGAAATAATTTGAGCTTATTTAGATTATGCGGCATAACTTGGCGCATAAATTCTTGAGCGCGCAGGAAAATATCCTCATGATCGACGATGATTTCGCCGATATCAGAGCGCAGATAATCCCGTAGGGCACGAATGATGATATTGCTTTCTTGGTAAATCAGTGAAGGTGCTTTGTTGTGGTCGGCGGCGTGTTGAATAGCGTCCCAGATTTGCTTGAGGTAGTTCAGATCCCATTGCATTTCCTCTACTGAGCGTCCAACGCCTGCGGTGCGGACAATTACCCCCATGCCTTGGGGAATGTCCAAATCCCGTAGGGCTTCGCGAATTTCTTGGCGTTCTTCGCCCTCGATCCGCCGTGATACCCCACCGGCGCGCGGATTGTTCGGCATTAATACCAAATAGCGGCCTGCAAGGCTGATAAACGTGGTTAAAGCTGCGCCTTTATTGCCGCGCGCTTCTTTATCGACTTGCACGATGATTTGCTGCCCCTCTTTTAACGCCTCCTTGACGTTAGGGCGGTCATGATTACCGATTAAATCGGGGTCGAGATAACTGCGGTTGATTTCTTTGAAGGGCAGAAAACCATGACGCTCTGCGCCATAATCGACAAATGCAGCTTCTAGGCTGGGTTCTACACGAGTGACGATTCCTTTATAGATATTCGCTTTTTTTTGTTGGCGTGAAGGGGTCTCAATATCGAGATCGTAGAGTTTTTGGCCATCTACCAAGGCCACACGCAACTCTTCTTGCTGAGTAGCGTTAATTAACATTCTTTTCATGGCATCTCCAGCGCTCAACCCGATCCATTCCATTGCGCCGTGCCATCGCGTCGTGTTGTCGTCCCAGAATGCGTTGGGCAGAAACGGGAAAGCTAACCTCCCGGCGCGAATGCGCTGGCCGGGGAAGGTGTGGAGACCTAGCTTGCGACGTTGCGCTCTGGCATGGATGCACAATGGATTGCGGGAGCGCAGTTAAGGCTGTTCGAATTATCTGGGTCGAACAACCGGAATCCCAAATTATACTAAGCCTAATAGTGACTTAGCGAGCATATAACACGAATACCATCACCTAAAGCTAGCATAAGGAGACGGTAACCCTCCAAATATAACAGTCACTACGCTATCGTGGCAATGACTAAGTTTAGGGTGGGCTTGTCTACTACTTTAGTAAATCCGAGTAGGGCGGGCATGGCCCGCCAGTCGGAAGCGTTGGAGGGTGGAATAGGTGGGCGGTGCCCACCCTACTCAGCTACCGCTCCTTGTGTAAAGAGCGCTAGAGGCGATCTTGTGCGTCTGTATGCGCTGTGCATGGGGCTGGATGCCATTGTCACAGTGCGCACATGATTTGTTAACGACCACGCCACATTTGTTTCATTTTTTAATATTTCTGTAACACTCTTTTGTGACAATGGCCGCTCACCCAACCATTCACTCGATCAAACAGTAACGATTTGGAGGTAGCATTCCATAATGGAAAACGCAAGCGCGATTAAGGCTTCAGCCGCTTCAACGAAACAGGCCGATATGCTGCGTCTCGGCATTGCGGGCTTGTTTCTGGCCGGTATTGCTTTATATGTTGTGCTCTACGCCGAGCAACTTGGCGTCGCCGGCAGTGCGTTCGTCGTCATCGCCGCCGTCATCGGCGGTTATATGGCGATTAATATCGGCGCTAACGATGTCGCCAATAATGTCGGCCCATCGGTGGGTTCTGGAGCCATCTCTCTCGGCGGTGCCATTGCCATCGCTTTTATCTTCGAAGCATCGGGGGCCATCATCGCCGGTA
>PWUP01000202.1 GCA_003562535.1 Gammaproteobacteria bacterium
ATAAACGGGCATTATCCAAATAGGTGCTGGCATAAACCGCCGCCAAAGTTCGTGCTGAGAGCGAACCCCGCGCCTCTCCCGTACACCACTGATATATCCGCCGCTCTGCTTGATCGGGGGTTAACGTGACCCTAGTGGAACTCGGATAACCGAGTTTTGCAGCGTATGGATTATTAATCATCAGATCTAGATCTCACCCCCTGAAGTGGTACAGCACTTAATGATGATTGGCCCAGTGTAAATCCCAGATCGTTTTAGCCTCGGCCAGCACAAAGCGACTGAAGGCTTCGGCCACAGGCGGTAGCCATTTATCACGCCGCCATACCAGATACCAATGGCGTATCAGCGGAAAACCCTCAACATCGAGTATGACTAAACGCCCTACTTGTAACTCCAGTTCCAAGGTGTGCAATGACACCACGCCCAACCCTAACCCCACGGCCACCGCTTGACGAATGGCCTCATTACTGGACAACTCCATGCGGGTTTTCAGGGTGACCCCCTGTGCGGTGAAAAACCGCTCCATAGCCGTGCGCGTTCCTGAACCCTGCTCGCGAATCAAAAACACTTCTTTGCTCAGATCCCGCAAGGGAATACCGTGACATTGGGCTAAAGGGTGATCCGGTGCCGCAATCAATACCAGCGGATTATTCATAAACCGTTCGCGCAACAGGTAAGGTTCATCAGGCGGTTTGCCCATGATAACCAAATCCGTGTCGTTATTGGCCAATTGCTCTACGACCCGACGCCGATTGGCCACATCAATGGTGAAATTGATGCCGGGGTGCGAACGACAAAAACGCGCTAACAATAAAGTAGCAAAGGCATTGGCCGTACTCGGCACGGCGAGACGCAGGGTACCCGCTTCACCACTGCGCAAAGCCGTAAACAAATCACGCATTTCCTCAAGCTGTTCGGCGATACGCTGGCTGTAGCCGACCAAAGATCGGCCTGCTCCAGTGAGTTGCACTCGTTTACCGATTTTCTCAAACAAAGGCAAGCCGAGCGTTTCTTCTAACTGGCGAATTTGCATGGATACCGCCGGTTGGGTCAGATACAGGATTTCACTGGCGCGGGTGTAACTCAGGTGTTTGGCCACAGCCTGAAAGACTTGCAATTGGCGCATCGTAATATTCATCAGCTTTAACTTATGCTTGGTATAAAAATAATCTGTTTTTAATTATCGTTAGATTAAGCCATGCTATGTCGCCTACGCAACAAACACACACATACTGGAGCATGAGCACAATGAGTGAAACCCTGACTGGCAAAGACCGCTATAAGTCTGGTGTGATACCTTACAAAAAAATGGGCTACTGGGAACCGGATTATCAACCGCTAGAAACCGATGTGATTTGTTTATTTCGCATCACCCCTCAAGAGGATGTTGACCCTGAAGAAGCCGCCGCCGCTGTAGCCGGTGAATCGTCCACCGCAACGTGGACGGTGGTCTGGACTGATCGCTTAACCGCGTGCGAGCGCTACCGCGCTAAGGCGTTCCGAGTCGATCCCGTCCCCGGCAACACCGAGCAGTTTTTTGCCTATATCGCCTACGATCTCGATTTATTTGAAGAAGGCTCTATCGCCAACCTTACAGCGTCGATTATCGGTAATGTGTTCGGCTTTAAAGCGGTGAAAGCTCTACGTCTGGAAGACATGCGTCTGCCGGTCGCTTATATCAAAACCTTCCCCGGCCCGGCGACGGGTATTGTGGTGGAACGCGAGCGTCTGGACAAGTATGGGCGTCCGCTGCTGGGCGCAACGGTTAAGCCTAAACTCGGTTTATCCGGTCGCAATTATGGCCGCGTGGTTTACGAAGGTCTCAAAGGCGGTCTGGACTTCCTCAAAGACGACGAAAATATCAACTCGCAGCCCTTTATGCATTGGCGTGATCGTTTTCTGTACGTCATGGAAGCCGTCAACAAAGCCAGCGCCGCCACCGGCGAAGTCAAAGGCAGTTATCTGAACGTCACCGCTGGCACCATGGAAGAAATGTACCGTCGGGCGGAGTTTGCTAAAGAACTCGGTTCAGTTATTATCATGATCGATTTGGTCATCGGTTACACAGCGATTCAGTCCATGGCCAAGTGGGCACGGGACAACGATATGATTTTGCACTTGCACCGTGCGGGTCATGGCACCTACACTCGGCAGAAATCCCACGGCATCAGCTTCCGGGTCATCAGCAAATGGATGCGCTTGGCCGGAGTGGATCATATTCATGCCGGTACCGTGGTCGGTAAATTAGAAGGCGACCCGAATATGGTGCGCGGTTTCTACGATATTCTCCGCGAAGACTATGTTAAGCAAAATCTCGAAAATGGCGTGTTTTTCGATCAAGACTGGGCTTCCATGAACAAAGTCATGCCGGTGGCCTCGGGCGGTATCCATGCCGGCCAAATGCACCAGTTATTGGTGTATCTAGGTGAGGACTGTGTATTACAGTTCGGTGGGGGCACTATCGGCCATCCCGATGGCATCCAAGCGGGGGCGATTGCCAACCGAGTTGCGCTGGAGTCCATGGTGCTGGCGCGTAACGAAGGGCGTGATATCTGGAACGAAGGCCCAGACATTCTGCGCCAAGCCGCTAAGCAGTGTAAACCGCTGGAGGTCGCACTAGAGCTGTGGAAAGACATTACCTTCAATTATCAATCAACCGATACCGCAGATTTTGTCCCGTTAGAAACGGCGGCGAGCTAAGGAGACACCATTCATGATTACCCAAGGTACGTTCTCGTTTCTGCCTGCACTCAGTAACGAACAGATTCTTAAACAACTGAAATACTGTATCGATCACGGCTGGGCGGTCAATGTGGAATACACCGATGACCCCCATCCACGCAACACCTATTGGGAAATGTGGGGTTTGCCGATGTTTGATCTGCGCGATCCAGCCGGTATTTTGATGGAAATTAACGCATGCCGTAAAACCCATCCTGAAACTTATATCCGAGTATCGGCTTTTGATAACACCAAAGGCTGGGAAAGTATCCGGTTGTCATTCATCGTCAACCGCCCCAGCGTGGAGCGCCAATACCGCTTAGAGCGTACTGAAGTGGCCAGTCGCCAACAACGTTACGCCATTCGTTAAGGCTGACCTATGTCCGAACCCGCTGCACCAGTGCCTGAGAGCGTTGATCTTGACGCTGAACGTCAAGGGTCCGGGATCGATGCCGTACTCGACCAGCTCGACACCGAGCTGGTCGGTTTGGTACCGGTCAAAACCCGGATTCGTGAAATCGCCTCACTGCTGTTGATTGACCGCTTGCGGCGTAAGCTCGAACTCAGCGCCGCAAGCCCTACCCTACACATGTGCTTCACCGGCAATCCCGGTACCGGCAAAACCACGGTGGCGCAACGCATGGCCGATATTCTCCATCGGCTGGAGTATGTGCGCGTTGGTCACGTCGTCAGTGTCACCCGTGATGACTTGGTCGGCCAGTACATCGGTCACACCGCGCCCAAGACCAAAGAAGTCATCAAAAAAGCGATGGGCGGGGTGCTGTTCATTGACGAAGCCTATTATCTGTATCGGCCAGAAAATGAACGGGATTACGGCCAAGAATCCATTGAAATCCTCCTGCAAGTGATGGAAAACCACCGTGACGATCTGGTGGTGATCCTAGCGGGGTATAAAGACCGCATGGATAAGTTCTTCCAGAGCAATCCCGGGATGCGCTCCAGAATCGCCCATCACATCGATTTTCCAGACTATGAATCGCAGGAGCTGCTGCACATCGGCAAGCTGATGCTGGCCGAGCAAAATTACCAGTTCACATCGGAGGCCGAATCGGTATTTGCCGAGTACATCGAGCGTCGCCGTCAGCAACCGCACTTCGCCAATGCCCGCTCAATCCGTAATGCCCTAGATCGCGCTCGCTTTCGTCAAGCCGGTCGCCTGTGTCAGCAAGGCGGGCAACTCAGCCGTCAATCGTTGGTAACCATTGAAGCGCAAGACATCCGGTCAAGCCGGGTATTTGATTAATTCATTCACAATTTTGGGAGACTCTGATGGCTCTGATCACCTTACGCCAATTACTCGATCATGCCACCGAACACGCCTATGGCGTGCCCGCATTTAATGTCAATAACCTAGAGCAAACACAGGCAATTATGCGCGCCGCTGAGGCGTGTGACAGCCCAGTGATTCTCCAAGCCTCTGCAGGCGCTAGAGACTATGCTGGCGCGGCTTTTCTGCGGCATCTGGTCGCTGCTGCGCTGGAACAGTGGCCGAAAATCCCGGTGGTCATGCACCAAGATCATGGTGGTTCGCCTGCCGTATGCCTACGCTCCATTCAATCCGGCTTCAGCTCGGTGATGATGGACGGTTCACTGCGGGAAGATATGAAAACCCCCGCAGATTATGCATACAATGTCCGCGTCACCCGCCAGGTTGCCGATATGGCTCATGCGTGCGGTGTATCTGTAGAAGGGGAACTGGGCTGCTTGGGGTCTTTGGAAACCGGCAGAGCCGGTGAGGAAGACGGCTCGGGGGCTAAAAGCAAGCTGGATCATTCCATGCTGTTAACCGATCCCGATCAAGCCGCTGATTTTGTCCAGCACACCGCGGTTGACGCTTTGGCTATCGCCATTGGTACCTCACATGGGGCGTATAAGTTCACTCGCCCACCAACGGGTGATATTCTGGACATTGAACGCATCAAAGCGATTCACGCGCGGATTCCAGACACTCATCTGGTCATGCACGGCTCCAGCTCGGTACCGCAGGAATGGTTAGCCATCATCAACCATTATGGCGGTGACTTGGGGGAAACCTATGGGGTACCGATTGAGGAAATTGTCGAAGGCATTAAACACGGAGTGCGTAAGGTCAATATTGACACCGATCTGCGCCTGGCCAGCACCGGTGCCATCCGCAAACATCTGACGGAAAATCCTAAAAACTTTGACCCGCGCAAATTCCTCAAAGCCGCCACTCAGGCCATGCAAGACCTCTGCGTCGCCCGCTTTGAAGCGTTTGGCTGTGCCGGCCAAGCCCATAAAATCGATGTGCTCGACCTTGAGGCCATGACCGCACGCTACGCGACTGGAGAGTTAGCGCCGAAAGTGCGTTAAACCACAGCGCACCTCAATGCAATCCAGGGAGACACTCATGTCAAAAAAGCACCCCGTGGTAGCGGTCACCGGTTCCTCCGGTGCGGGCACCTCAACGGTCAAGGTGGCGATGGAGCATATTCTGCGTCGTGACGGCTATAAAGCTGTGTTCATCGAAGGCGACAGCTTCCATCGCTATGATCGGCAAACCATGAAAGCAATGATCGCGGAAGCTCAGGCAGAACAACGCTTTCTCAGTCATTTTAGTCCCGATGCTAACTTGCTGGGTGATTTAGCCGCGCTGTTCCGCGACTACGGCGAATCGGGCACCGGCCAACGGCGCTTGTATTTGCACAATGATCAAGAAGCCGAGCCTTATGGGCAGCCACAGGGCACCTTTACCCCTTGGGAGCCGATTCCACCGGGTACCGACTTGCTGTTTTATGAAGGCTTGCACGGTGGAGCGGTGACCGAAGAGATTAATGTCGCCCGCCATGTGGATTTACTCATCGGAGTGACCCCGATTGTGAACCTCGAATGGATTCAGAAAATCCACCGAGACACGCAGCATCGCGGCTATAGTGCGGCGGCGGTTACCGATACCATTTTGCGACGGATGTACGATTATGTGCACTACATCACTCCGCAGTTCTCACGGACGCATATCAATTTTCAGCGGGTGCCCACTGTAGATACCTCCGATCCGTTTATTGCCCGCAACATTCCCACGCTGGATGAAAGTTTTGTGGTTATCCGTTTCGGCACGGTATTAAAAAAGCGCATGGATTACACCTATCTGTTGCAGATGATCCAAGGGGCTTTCATGTCGCGTCCCAACACCTTAGTGATTCCGGGTGGCAAAATGGGGTTTGCTATGGAGATTATCTTGCAGCCCTTGATTGAAAATTTAGTCAATCACGGTGAACTGGCTTGGCCGCGTTAAAGCCCCCCCTCACCTAGCCCTCTCCCCGATCCATGATGGAGAGGGGACTGAACGATGATCATGGGTCGGGTGATCAGGGCGAACGGCTATACACCACCGAACGGATCACATTCGGCCTGCCGAGCAAGGACAATATGGGTTACACTCAATACTTCATGAGCTTTTGATTAGATAGGAAGGATTAACGGGTGTCACCTGATAACTTAGTTTGGATTGACCTCGAAATGACCGGTCTGGATACCCAGAACGATCAGATTATCGAGATTGCAACCATCATCACCGACAGTCAGCTCAATATTGTCGCCGAAGGGCCATCACTGGCGATCCACCAGAGTGACGAAACCTTAACCGGGATGGACGACTGGAACAGCCGCCAGCATTACCGCTCGGGTTTGGTGGATCGAGTGCGCAACAGCACGCTCAGCGAGAGCGATGCTGAGCAGCGGACGTTGATGTTCATTGCCCAGCATGTGCCCGTGCGCACCTCACCGATGTGTGGTAACAGTGTGTGTCAGGATCGGCGGTTTATGGCACGCTGGATGCCAGAACTGGAAGCCTTCTTTCACTACCGTAATCTCGATGTCAGCACGGTGAAAGAACTGGCGACTCGCTGGTATCCACGGCTGCCCAAGTTTGAGAAATCCAGCAGTCATTTGGCGATGGCGGACATTCGTGCCTCTATCGCAGAACTGCGTTACTATCGCCAGCGCCTGATGATTGATCCGCAAAAATTGTGAACCGCCTTTAGGTTGCAATCGGCGTATCTGACGCATTGCCCCAATCGGACCACGAACCGGGATAACCCCGGACTCGCGGGTACCCCAAATATTTGAGTACCGTATAAGTATGTGATGAACGGTGATGGGTTTGGCAGTACACTACGATGTCTTTGTCTGGGGTGACGCCGAGCGTTTCCAGCGTGCGGCGTAAATCCGCCTCGGGTTTGAACCGCAGCGCCCGATTCTCATCAATGCACTCCAACCAATTGAGATTAACAGCACCAGGAATATGACCGCCACGAGCTGCACGAATGTCTTGGCCAGCATATTCTGCTGGGCTACGGCAATCCAAGGGCAGAAAATCCGCAGCGCCCAAGCGGGATTGAATGTAGTCACGTTCCGCAATGACTTCAGGGCAGTGCCACTGGGCGTGATAATCGCTGGGTTGTGGGCCGGCAGACGTGGTTTCCAACGGGCGTTGTTCATCCATCCAAGCCGCTAGGCCGCCATTGAGCACGCTGCAGTGGGGGTGGCCGAGTGCTTGCAAGGTCCACAGCAAGCGTCCAGACCGTCCACCGCCCTCGCTGTCATAAGCCACAACGTGGTGCGTTGGGGTCAGGCCAATGGCCGATAGCCGTTGACTGAGTTCAACACTGCTGGGCAATAGACCGCCTACGGGAGGAGCAGTACGAATAATGGCGGAGTAAGGTAAATTAACCGCCCCAGGAATATGGCCTTGGGCGTAATTTTCTGGGTTGCGTAAATCAACAAGTAATAAAGGCGCGTGTTGTAAACGCGCATGCAGTTCAGCCGGTTCGAGCAACAGCGGTAACGTGGACATGGTTGACCTTTGGCGATTGCGCAGTGATAACACTTAGTGTTGATGATTAGCGATAGTGTTGCAAGGTTAATGGATGAGTGATTCTGAATTTTCAGTCATAACGCGGTTTTTTTCCCAACAAGTGGTGCAACGTAGCGATGTGGACATCGGTATCGGCGATGATGCCGCGGTACTGCAAGTGCAAGCAGGGCAGCGGCTGGCGATTAGCACGGATGTGCTGGTGGCTGGCCAGCATTTTTTTGCGGATGCCGATCCCATTGGCATTGGGCATAAAGCTTTGGCGGTGAATCTCAGCGATTTGGCCGCTATGGGTGCCACACCGGCTTGGGTGACGTTAGGTCTGACCCTGCCAGCGGTTGATGAAGCCTGGTTAGCGGGGTTTTGTCAGGGGTTTTTCAGGTTGGCCGAGCAGCACAATGTGCAACTCATCGGTGGCGATATGACCCGTGGCCCGCTGGCCATTGCCGTGCAGATTCACGGCTGGCTGAAGGGCGCTATGGCCTTAACCCGTTCGGGTGCGCAACCCGGCGATCTGATTTGCGTGACGGGCACCTTGGGTGATGCGTGCTTGGGTTTAGCATGGTTACGCGGCGAGCAGCCGGTTAACACGGCTAATCAGGCTTACCTGCGTCAGCGTTTGGAACAGCCTCAGCCGCGTATTGCTGCCGGTCAAGCATTGCTCGGTCTGGCTACTGCGGCTATCGATATTTCCGATGGTTTGGCGCAGGACTTAGGTCATATTTTACGCTTAAGTGGCGTAGGAGCACGTCTCAACTTGCTACAATTACCAACCTCAGCCGAGTTACAAGCCACCTTAACCGGATCCGAACGGTGGCAGGCCATGTTGACTGGGGGCGATGATTATGAACTGTGTTTTACGGTCCCGCCAGCACGGCTGGCAACGGTTCAGGCGTTGAGTGCGGCTTGGGAGTGTGGGTGTGCGGTGATTGGTACTGTCGAGACTGAACCTGGGCTGCGGTGTATTGCGCCGGATGGGTCAGTATGGACGCCATTACACCAAGGTTATGACCATTTTGCGACCGAGTCATCGGGGGATTAAAGCGGTTTATGCAGAGAGAATTACTCAGATTAGTGCAGCGTTTATTACGCTCTGAATTGCGGCGCCGGATGCGGCGACGGCTCCGTAGCATCGGCGGAGTGGCGGTCATTTTAGTGCTGGCGGTTCTGGTCTATGGTCTGGATCAATGGTTGACCGAGCCGCGTATGCCTACTCCCAATCCGGGCAGTGATCTGACGTGCGCCCTACGTTCCGTGCAAGATGGTGACACCCTGACCGTGCGTTGCGACGAGGGCGTGTTGCGCATCCGAGTTTGGGGCATTGATGCGCCTGAAACTAGGCAAGCGCCGTGGGGGGATATTGCCACCGAGCATTTTAAAGATCTATTGGGTAATGCCCGCGAGGTACAGGTTCAAGTAGTGGATATTGACCGTTACGGCCGCACGGTGGCGCGCATCTTTCTCAATGACCGCGATTTAGGTTTAGCCATGGTGCGCGATGGTCAGGCGATTGTTTACGAGTCGTTTAATAATTCGCCGGTGTACTACGAGGCTCAAGAGGTGGCGCAACAGGCTCGCTTGGGGATTTGGTCACAACCGGGTGATCATCAGGATCCTCCGGCATGGCGACGGATGAACCGTTAAGGGCAACCCATGCAGCAGGTCAGCGAACCGGCACGAATTGAACTGAGCGGAACCCAAGCGTTCTGTGTGGGCAGTTGGACGCTGGCGGGATTGGCCGGTTTAGAACAGCGCTTGAGCGAACTGGATGCTCCCAGTCAAGACCTTGTGCTGGACGGTTCGCGTCTGCAGGCGTTGGACACCAGTGGCGCGTTGCGGTTATTGCAATGGGTGCAGCGCCTCGAACACGCTGGATGCACCGTGCAGTATGTGGATTGGCGCGCCAGTGATCAGGCGCTATTGCACTTAGTCCAGCAACGTTGGCAGGCTTGGGATGACCATCCGCATCCGCCGCCTCAAGCGGCGTTATCACTGATTGCGCAAATTGGCCAGCATGCGGTGGAGCAACTGCGCCGAGCGTTGGGTTTTATTACCTTTACCGGCGAAGTTGCCGTCACGCTGGGTCGGTTACTCATTAACCCACGGCAGATCCGCTGGCGACCGTTGCTGGCAGTCTTGGAAACCGCGGGCGCTCATGCCTTGCCGATTGTCGGTTTGCTGTCTTTTCTCATGGGGTTGGTCATCGCCTATCAGGGTGGGGTGCAATTGCGCAATTACGGCGCGAACATCTTTGTGGTCGAGCTGGTCGCCCTGACCATGCTGCGTGAACTGGCCCCTTTGCTCACCGCCATTATTGTGGCCGGGCGCACGGGATCGGCCTTTACCGCTCAGATCGGCACCATGCGGGTGACTGAAGAGGTCGATGCTTTAGCCACTATTGGGATCAGCCCGATGGCGTTGCTGGTGGTGCCTAAGCTGCTGGGGTTAATGATTGCCTTGCCGCTGTTGGCCTTGTTTGCCGATATCGCCGGGATTATCGGCGGTATGGTCATGGCGGCGCTTATGCTTGGTGTAGCGTTTCCGGATTTTCTGGATCGCTTGCCGATGGCTGTTGATTTAACTTCGTTACTTATCGGCCTGGGCAAAGCCCCAGTATTTGCGGCCATTATCGCCTTGGTTGGCTGTTACCAAGGTTTTCAAGTGAGTGGCAGCGCCGAAAGCGTGGGGCATCACACCACATTAAGCGTGGTGCAGGCGATTTTCCTAGTGATTGTGGTCAATGCGGTGTTTTCGGTGGCGTTGAGTATTTTGGGGATTTAGTCTAGGCACGTCCAAAACTAAAGCTGATCACCTCACTGATCTGCTGCTGACCTGTGGCCAACAGCAGCAGACGGTCAACCCCAAGGGCTACCCCGCTGCATGACGGTAAATGCGCTAAGCTCGCTAAAAACTCTTCATCCAAGGCTAGGGTGGCTTGCCCTTGTAAGCGCCGGTGCTGGTTATCCTGCTCAAAACGTCGCCGCTGCTCTTGCGGGTCGTTGAGTTCGTGAAAACCATTGGCCAGCTCTATGCCTTGAACATAGAACTCAAAGCGCTCGGCCACTGGGGGATCGCCGGGGCGAATCCGCGCCAATGCCGCTTGGGTCACTGGGTAATCATAGAGCACGCTTATGCGCCCGGATTGACCGAGCTGGTGTTGTAAGCAGTGGGTGAGCAGTAAATCCAACCACGGATCGCGTTCGGTCAGCGATAAACCCGGAGGTGGGATAATACCGTGTGCTACCGCACAGTCACGCAGCACAGACGGCTGATCACGATGGGGGTCGATGCCTAAATGCTGCTGGAACAACTCGGCGTAAGCCACACGCTCTATCGTTAAGGCACCCAAAGCCGGTTGCAGGAGCTGCTGTACTAAGACGCCCACCTCATCGATCAATTGCTGATGATCAAAACCGACCCGATACCATTCCAATAAGGTGAATTCTGGGTTATGCCAACGCCCCCGTTCAGCGTTTCTGAACACTCGCGCCAGTTGATAAATACTGCCACTGCCGGCCGCCAGCAACCGCTTCATGGCGTATTCTGGCGAGGTGTGCAGATAGCGCACTTGGCCATGACGCTCACCCGGTTCATGGTAAAGCGTGGTAAAACTGCGTAAATGCGGATCCGTCACACCATGACGGCTGAGAATTGGCGTTTCCACTTCCCACACTTGGCGTTGGTGGAAAAATTCGCGAATCTGTCGCAGTAACTGCGCCCGAATCTGCAAAGTCGTCAGCTTGGCACAAGGTCGCCACGCTGCATTATTTGACTCGCGAGACATACTCACCAGTGCGGGTATCGACCCGAATCACCTCGCCGATTTGGACAAATAGCGGCACTCGCACCACCGCTCCGGTTTCCAAAGTTGCTGGTTTACCACCACTGCCTGAAGTATCCCCTTTCAGCCCTGGGTCGGTTTCGGTAATAGTCAGTTCTACAAAATTAGGTGCTGTGACCGACAAAGGCGTCCCATTCCAAAGGGTTAACTGGCAAGCATCTTGTTCTTTCAGCCATTTAGCTTGATCGCCAATGGCTACTGCATCCGCACTGAGTTGCTCGAAAGTGTCTGGGTGCATGAAGTACCAGAACTCACCATCGCTGTACAGATATTGCATTTCCAAATCCAAGACATCGGCCCCTTCGACCGATTCACCCGACTTAAAGGTCCGCTCAATGACCCGACCGGTTTTGAGATTACGAATTTTGACGCGATTAAAGGCTTGACCCTTGCCAGGTTTGACGAACTCGTTTTCGAGGATGCTGCATGGATCGCCATCTAACATAATTTTGAGTCCACCTTTGAACTCATTGGTACTATAATTAGCCATTGATAATAAGTTCCGTTACTGATAAAAGCATCATATTACCGTTTAGTGGCTCATGAATAAATGCCATAAACCTCTCGACAATCGCGAGAAGCTCGTCTATCATGAGCCTTAAATATTCTTAACTCTCGACTCTTAAATTACGTGTGACTGATCTCTACGCCGATACTCTAGAAGAGGAATTCATTAACCTCCTGGTCATCGATCACTCCTTGGCCAGCACCGAGCAGTTTTTGACGCCGCTGCGCGATGCCGGTTATCTCATCCAGCTTTCGCGTGCCGAGCAAGAAAGCGAGCTTGATTCCCTGATTCCGTTCAAAGCACTGGATCTGATTATTTTACATCCGGGTGATGATCGGCCTGCGCTGGCTAATCTGCGCGCCCATCTGGATAAGGCCAAAAAAGACATCCCGATTTTAGTGGCAGTGGATGATTTCAACCAGCAAAAGCCGGTGGATTTGCTGCGTGCAGGCGCAGATAACCTATTTGCCAGTGGTGAACCCGAACATCTGCTGCTGGTGGTGCGCAAAGAATTACACTACCGCAGGCTGCGCAATCAAGCTCACAGTTATCAGCAGCAAATCAAAGAAACCGAGGCACGCAGCCGCATATTACTGGAACATACGGGTGAGGCAATCGCCTATATTCATGAAGGGGCGCATATTCTCGTCAATGCCGCCTACGCTCGCCTGTTTGGCTTCGAGCAGCCTCAAGATTTGCTAGGCATCACCCTCATGGACATTGTTGCGCGTGAAGATCACGATACCCTCAAAGGCTTTTTGCGTAATAGCGTCCGCCAAGGCCAGACAACCGGCACCGTTGAGGTCAAGGGTAAAAATCGTAAAGACGAGACGTTCCCGATCGTGATTAACTGCACCCCGACGCGCATTAATGACGAGCCTGGTCTGCAACTGGTTATCCAAAATCCTGAACGCCAAGCAGAATTGCCCGGTCAAGGTTTGTATGTTGATCCAGTAACCGGTCTGAACAATCGCACCTACTTTATTAATCATATTGACCGGCTGCTGAAAAAAGGCAGTGAACCTTTAGGCGCGGTGCTGTATATTTTACTTAATAATCATCGCACAATCAGTCAAGAACATGGATTGTTGGCCGGTGATATTTTGCTGCGAGATATTGCGACCAAACTCACCGAACAGCTCTCAGAACAGGATGTCTGCGCCCGTCTGGCCGATGCGGTCATTGCCGTTCTCACCCCAATCAACGACAGCAATGAGCTGACGACACTGGCGCAACACTTGGCGGCTACCGTGGCCGAGAATAATTCCTACCATGAATCCACGTTGCTGACCACCGATGCGGCCATTGGTATTTGTCCGGCAACCCCTCACCACCAGAATGCGTTTCAACTGTTATCTCAGGCGAATGAAGCCTGTGAAACCGCACGCCAGAAGACCACGACCGTTGAAATTTATCGGGCTACTGCCCGCAGCACTCAACGCGAAAAGGATCAGGAATCCTGCTGGTTACTTGAAGATGCACTCAATAACCGGCGAGTCAGTGCGCTGTATTTGCCCATTGTCAGCTTTCAAGGGGACAGCACCCCGCGTTATGAGGTCAAGGTTAAAATTACCGATAGTTCAGGGCAGCCCCTTGATATCCAAACACTAGCCGAGGCGGCTGAACGCGCCAAGGTCATGTTATCGCTGGATCAATGGCTGATCGGCCACACCCTGCAAGCCATGGCGCAACGTCGGTCTGATGGGGTGAGCTTACCCACATTATTTATCGATATTTCCAGTAATGCCATTGCTGAACGCCATTTTGATCGCTGGCTGACCGAACAGCTTAGCAGCTATGATATCGATGGCCGTCAGTTGGTGCTGACCACCAATGAACAGCGCGCTGAGCGATGCTTCAAGGATTTGCAATCGTTCCGCGACCAACTCAAAGTATTGAACTGCTATTTTGGCCTAACCCAGTTTGGTAGCGGCGAACATTCTGAACGCTTATTGGAGCATCTGAATCCCGATTATGTACTGCTTGACAGTGAACTGATTGAACGTTCGAGCAAATCACGCCGTAATCAACAACGCGATCAGATTGCTATGCTCAGCCAACGCGCGCAGAGCATGGACGTCAGCATCATCGCCAGTAATGTCACCACGGCCAATCAGATGGCCAGTATTTGGCAATACGGTGCGGTATTGGCTTCAGGCAGTATGGTGCATGAACCCGGCTCTAGGATGGATTTTGATTTTAGCCAGTTTGGTGGTTAAACTCGGCTTATCCACATGGCGTCCCCGTAGCTGAAAAATCGGTAACGCTGCTGCACGGCATGACGGTAAGCCGTCATCATCCGCTGATGACCCGCAAATGCGGAAACTAACATCAGCAACGTCGATCCCGGCAAATGAAAATTGGTGATCAAAGCATCAATACACCGAAAGGTATAGCCGGGATAAATAAACAAAGCGGTTTCGCCGTGCAAAGGCTGCAATGTACCCGCCGCACACGCCGCCTCCAAGCTGCGCACCACGGTAGTCCCTACCGCAACAACCCGCCCGCCACGCGCTTTGGCGGCTCGAATCTGCTCACAAACGGCAGCACTCACCTCAACCCGCTCGGCGTGCATGCGATGCGCCGTAATCGAGTCCACCCGCACCGGCTGGAAAGTACCCGCCCCGACATGCAAGGTAATAAACGCCTGTTCCACACCTTGTGCGACTAGAGTTGCCAGTAATTCGGCTGAGAAATGCAATCCCGCCGTCGGTGCGGCTACCGCACCCGGTTCGCGAGCGTAAACCGTTTGATAACGTTCGGCATCGAAGTCTTGGGCGGCGCGCTCAATATAGGGGGGCAGCGGGATATGCCCATGCTGATTTAATATATCCAGCACATCGGCATGGGTCATAAACTCTAGCTCATACAATGCCTCGTGGCGGTCAATCACCACTGCGGCAACCCTATCATGGTCTAGAAGCAATTGCGTCCCCGGACGCGGGGCATGATTAGCGCGCACATGAGCCAGCACCCGCTGCGGGGCAATGATTCGCTCGACCAATACTTCGACCCGCCCCCCGCTGGCTTTACGTCCATACAGGCGAGCAGGAATGACCCGAGTATCGTTAAATACCAAGACATCGCCGGGTCTGAGCAGCTTGGGCAGATCAGTGAACCGCTGATCCTGCAAGCCCTCAGAGTCAGACGCCAACACGAGTAAGCGACTGTCTTGCCGATTTAAGGTGGGCTGTTGGGCAATGAGTTCAGCCGGTAAGTCAAACTCAAAATCACGGGTATGCATGACTAGGCTAACAGTGAGTAACGCATCAGCCACTCCCGCAAGGGAGCCAAACACGGCTGTTGCAGATGGTGGTGCAGCAACCTCTTGATGCGTGGAAGATGAGCGAGATAATGCGGTTTACCATCACGAGCGCATAAGCGTTGAAAAATGCCAATCACCTTACAATGACGCTGAGCACCTAGAACCGTATAATCGTGCATAAACCGCTCCCGCTCAGCGGCTGGAACGGCGTGTAAATAGCGATCCAGCATGCTAGCGGCTAGACCGGGGGTCAAATCACGACGCGCATCTTCCAGCAACGACACCACATCATAGGCTGCCGAACCGAGCACCGCATCTTGAAAGTCCAATACGCCGCATTGCTGTATCCTCGAAGCACCTGTGATACGCAATAGATTATCCACATGAAAATCGCGGAGCACTAGGGTTTGCGGCTCCGAGGACAGGGTCTGCAAAACAGTTTGCCAGACTTGCAGATAGGTCTCGCGCACACCCGTGGGGGCGGCATGGCCATGTACAGCCGGCCAATACCAATCGACTAATAGAACCGCTTCGTCTAATAAACGCTGTTGACCATAATGAGGTAGTCGCACATGCGTGGCTTGTGGATGGTCATGCAGACACCGCAGCACATCAATGGCTAAGGTATACAACTCGGTTTCATCTTCACCGCTGGCTAACAACCGAGTGAAGGTGGCGTCGCCTAAATCTTCCAGTAGAGCAAAGCCGTTCTCAATATCGGCAGCGTGTACCGCTGGTGAACGCAACCCTAAACGTTGCAAATGCTGAGCAATGGCAATAAACGCCGGCAGATTCTCAGAAGCAGGCGGTGCATCCATCAACATCCAGCGTTGCGCATGAGTATGAATTCGAAAATAACAGCGAAACGAAGCATCAGGCTGCAAAGGCTCTAACCTCGCAGTGGCCAGCCCCTGCGAGGCTATAAACGCTTGGCGTAATAACGCACGATGCTCACTCATACGGGTTTCCAGACAACAAAGCCGGGCAATGCCCGGCTTGGTTCGTGAGGCAAAATAACTTACACGGTGCTAATCAACGCTGGGGGATTCGGGGCGATCCACCAATTCAACAAACGCCATGGGCGCATTATCTCCATTACGGAAACCACATTTAAGAATCCGTAAATACCCCCCAGGCCGCTCTTTATAACGGGGGCCGAGTTCATTAAACAATTTGGTCACCGCATCACGATCTCGCATGCGGTTAAACGCGAGACGGCGGCGGGCATGGCCGTCTTCTTTCGCTAAGGTAATCAGAGGCTCCACGACTCGACGGAGTTCCTTAGCTTTGGGTAGAGTCGTCTTAATAGCTTCATGTGTCACTAAAGAAACGGCCATATTCTTGAACATGGCTTTGCGGTGACTGCTATTACGGTTGAGTTGTCGACCAGAGTTACGGTGGCGCATAAAGAAATTCCTATCAAGTGCTATGGCGTCAGGCAGACGCTTTCTTACCGGATTCGCCAGAATCCTTGTGATCTTTTTCCGAGGGTGCAGGTTCGGCACCATCAACTTGACCTAAATTAGGCGGTGGCCAGTTTTCAATGACCATACCTAAGGACAAACCGTGCTCAGCCAGTACATCTTTAATTTCTGTGAGTGATTTTTTGCCTAGATTAGGCGTTTTTAATAACTCAACTTCGGTGCGCTGAATCAGATCACCAATGAAATAAATGCTTTCTGCTTTCAAGCAATTTGCTGAACGCACTGTCAGTTCCAAATCATCCACAGAGCGCAGCAATACAGGATCGATGGGCGGCTCGGGCACACCCGGTTTGGGACTGACGCCCGGTTTAAAATCGACAAACACCGCCAGTTGTTCATTGAGAATGCACGCGGCGGTACGAATCGCCTCTTCAGGATCAATCGTTCCATTAGTACGCAAATTCAGCACCAATTTATCGAGGTCGGTGCGCTGTTCGACACGTGCTGAATCGACTCGGTAACTCACCTGAATAATGGGACTAAAGCTGGCATCCAATAGCAAGGTACCAATGGGGCGAGTGTCATCGGCGGCCATACGCTGATTGGCCGGTTCATAACCACGACCACGCGCCACTTTCAGCTCGATGTTCAACTCACCTTGTTGAGTGAGATGAGCGATTTCATGCTCAGGGTTGACCACTTCAACCTTATGGGTGGTTTCGATATCAGCGGCTGTGACCACACCCGGTCCTTTTTTACTCAAGTGCAGTACAGCTTCATCGGCACCGTGCAGTTTTACTGCTACACCCTTGAGGTTGAGTAAAATATCGACCACATCTTCTTGTACGCCTTCAACTGGCGAATACTCGTGTAAAACGCCATCAATTTTCGCTTCCACAATGGCACAACCGGGAATGGACGACAGCAGTATACGCCGCAGCGCATTGCCCAGGGTGTGACCGAAACCGCGCTCTAAAGGCTCCAGCGTGACACTCGCATGATAGTCATTGAGCACGTCAACGCCTACCGTACGCGGCGTTAGCAGTTCAGAAATAGCCGACATCTAGAGCACCTAATCCCGTGTGGATAATCTACTTGGAATACAATTCAACAACGAGTGACTCGTTGATATCTGCCGACAGATCGGATCGATCCGGTGCACGCTTGAACGTACCC
>PWUP01000044.1 GCA_003562535.1 Gammaproteobacteria bacterium
CGCTTTCGAAACCGAAGGCGACTTCCCAACATTTGGCAATGACGATGATCGTGTCGATGACATAGCGCGTAATTTGGTCAAAGTGTTCATGAACAAGCTGGCTAAACAACCCACTTACCGGAATGCGGTGCCCACACAATCCGTTCTGACCATCACGTCAAATGTGGTGTACGGTAAAATGACCGGGGATACCCCTGACGGACGCAAACGCGGCGAGCCATTTGCCCCCGGTGCTAATCCCATGCATGGCCGTGATAAAAATGGATCCGGTGCCAGTATGATGTCGGTCTCGAAATTGCCGTATGAGTACGCTCAGGACGGCATCTCCTATACCTTCTCAATCGTGCCAAAAGCGCTTGGAAGAACGACACAAGACCGCACGACCAACCTGACCGGCATGTTAGATGCCTATTTCAATGAGGGTGGACACCACATCAACGTCAATGTGTTTGAGCGTGAAACCTTGATTGAAGCGATGGAACATCCTGAGAAATACCCTCAGTTAACCATTCGGGTTTCCGGGTATGCGGTCAACTTCAACAAACTGACTCGTGAACAGCAGATGGATGTTATTTCAAGAACCTTCCATCACGCTTGATCATTATGGACAATGTAACGGGTCATATTCACTCGGTAGAATCAGCCGGAACGCTGGATGGTCCGGGTGTGCGTCGGGTCATTTTCCTACAGGGCTGCCCGCTTGCGTGCTTGTATTGCCATAATCCGGACGCACGCACGTTTAAATGTGGCACGCAGACCGATGCGTTCACCGAGTTGAAACACATTGCCCGTAATGCCAACTTTCTAAAAACCTCCGGAGGGGGCGTCACCCTCTCTGGAGGTGAACCGTTGAGTCAGCCCAAGTTTGTCAAGGCCATCTTTGCAGGATGCAAACACATGGGCTTGCACACGGCTTTAGACACCTCAGGTTATCCTGGGCGGCGTGCCGATGACACACTGCTTGGGCTAACCGATTTGGTGTTGCTGGATATTAAACACATCAAACCCAGCAAGTATAAAGTATTAACCGGTGTTGATCTCCAAGCCACTCTGGATTTTGCACAACGCCTTGCTGATCTCAATAAACCGGTTTGGCTGCGTTATGTGCTGGTTCCCGGTTACACCAACCAAATGGATGATTTGGCTGAGCTTGCTGATTTTATTAGGCCAATGAACAATATTGAGCGGATAGACGTGTTACCTTTCCACAATATGGGATGCTACAAGTGGAAAGCGCTGGGGCTGGACTACCCATTGGAGCACACGCCTGAACCGAATAGGGAGCAGATTGAATTGGCCAAACAAGCGTTAAGCCGAGCATAGACATCCCATGTTGGCATTTCTTGATAAAGCCCATTCGATAGCCAAACCCGGACATAACCGTTGGCTGATTCCCCCGGCGGCACTGGCTATACACTTGGCCATTGGGCAGGTCTATGCCTTTAGCGTGTTTAATTTGCCGCTTGCGCGCATCGTTGGAGTCACACACTCCGATCCTAGTGATTGGCCGCTTACCACCATTGGCTGGATATTTTCCATCGCCATTGTTTTTTTAGGACTGTCAGCCGCTTTATTTGGAAAATGGTTGGAACGTGAAGGTCCTCGTAAAGCCATGTTTGTCTCGGCTTTATGTTTCAGTAGTGGGTTTTTCGTCTCCTCACTGGGCGTGTATCTGCATAATATTTGGCTGGTTTACTTGGGATATGGAGTCTTAGGGGGGATTGGACTGGGCATTGGCTATATATCGCCAGTCTCAACCCTGATTAAATGGTTTCCTGATCGACCTGGTATGGCCACCGGCCTAGCCATCATGGGGTTTGGGGGTGGCGCTATGCTTGGCTCACCACTGGGCGTAACCCTTATCAGGCATTTCAGCTCGGAAACTTCGGTGGGTGTATGGGAATCCATGCTGGTAATGGGGGCGATTTATTTTTGTTTAATGATGATTGGTGTGTTGTTGATGCGAGTTCCACCCGATGGTTGGAAACCTGACGGTTATGTTCCTGCAAATAATGCCGGAAAGCTGATCACCCAAAATCATGTGGACGCCGATACCGCCATTAAAACTAAACAATTTTGGTTGTTATGGGTCATGCTATGCGTTAATGTCACCGCCGGAATTGCAGTATTAGGGCAGGCGTCTCCCATGATTCAGGAGATGTTCTCAGAAACCATTACGGTTGAATCTGCTGCTTTATTTGTGGCTTTGCTGAGTTTTTTTAATCTCATCGGGCGCTTTTTGTGGTCTTCTTTATCGGATAAAATCGGTCGAAAAACAGTTTATGGTATTTATTTTGGTTTAGGACTGATGCTGTATGCCTTAGTGCCTACATTCGGCAGTTTTGAAACAGCTACGTTATTTATTGCCGCATTTGCCATCATTATGACCATGTACGGTGGGGGATTTGCCACAATCCCAGCTTATTTGCGCGATTTATTCGGAACATTTGAAGTCGGTGCCATTCATGGCCGACTCCTTACTGCATGGTCAACAGCCGGTGTTTTAGGGCCGGTGCTTATAAACTATATTCGTCAAGCGCAATTAAATGCAGGCATTCCCCCAGAGCAGGCTTATTCCATCACAATGTACATAATGGCCGGATTGCTGCTGATTGGTTTCATCTGCAACCTTGCCATTACAGAAGTGGACAAAAAATACCATCTTAAGGTGTAAGCGCCGGATGCGGAAAACTGCATCGAGGTTGGGCGTGGTGTTTACGTCTGTGACTGATCCTGACAATCAGCAAGGCGATAGCGCACTAGGCTTTCTGGCGCGAGGTCTTCTCCTTCCGGCCAGCACAGGGCACCCAGCGGGTCGATGCCGACTTGCCGGAAGTAACGGTGTTGGCGCAAGCGCCAGTAGGCGTCGCGCGCGGTGATCAGGGGAGTAAGATCCAATCGCCAGTCCTGCCCATCAGCCAGTTGAACCTGTAGCTGACCCTGCGTCAGGGGTGTGACTTGTATAACGCGCGGCCAAGGCCATTCAGCCGGAGAGCTCATGCCAGTGCTCCATCAGTTCCTGTTGATTGCCCATGATGAAAGCTTTGATTTTTTTGAGTTGTGCGGGTGGCATTTGCCCGGCCAGCAATTCGCCGTCATCGAGACGAAAGGCACCGGCATAGTCACCATAGATTGCATGACAATGCGGTACCCCGTGATCGTCAAGATACATGTAAATCGAGATGCCAAAAAAGAAGGCAATGCGCGGCATGATAGGATTCCTAAATCGTTCTATTCAGCACTAACCGTGGTTTCTAAGATCAATCTGAGCGATTAACAATCATGCGAAGAGTCTCGCACAATGGCGGCGATAGTGTCCACATGCGCCATTTCCAGATCAGGATAAATTGGCAAACAGACTATAGGGCAGGCGCGAGGGGCTTACCCCTAAGATGCCGATGCCAATTCATTGATCTATCAAAACTATAGTCTGTTGGCTAGCGAGCCGCCGGTTGCGCGTAGTGGCGGCGAGCCGGTTTGCTGGATCGCCAGTTATTGGGGCGTGCTCTCGGCGGGCGAGTAGGTTTAGATCTGGGTGCGGGGACACTGATCATAGGTTGATAGCCTTGCAGCACTTCCGGCTCCAGTGATGAGCCGATTAGGCGGCGAATGGCATTAAACTGCGGGCGTTCTTCTGCAGCGACTAGGGAAACGGCGATGCCTGCTTGACCTGCGCGACCGGTGCGCCCGATCCGATGGACATAATCTTCAGGATTATTGGGCATATCGAAATTAACCACCGTTGGCAGACGCTGGATGTCTAAACCGCGGGCGGCCACATCTGTGGCTACCAACACCCGCACCGATTGTCGTTTAAATTCGCTGAGTGCGCGGGTGCGTTGGTTTTGGCTTTTATCGCCATGGATCGATGCCGAATCAATCCCTGCTTGCGACAGGTGTCGCGATAAGCGATCAGCTCCCCGCTTAGTGCGGGTAAACACCAACACCTGATTCCAGCGACGCTCTCCGATTAAATGCGCCAGCAGTTCGCGTTTGCGCCCGGCATCCACCCAGAAGGCGGTTTGCTCGACTAATACCGCCGCAGTGTGCTTTGGCGTGGCATCGAGTAGTTGGGGGGCGGTGAGCAGTTTACGCGCCAGTTTGGTGATATCTGCTGAGAATGTCGCTGAAAACAACAGTGTTTGACGTTGTTTGGGGATAATCCGCATGATGCGTTCCAGGGCAGGCTGGAATCCCATGTCCAGCATCCGATCTGCTTCGTCTAAGACTAAAATTTCAATACCGGCCAGATCAACCGTGCCACGCTCTATATGGTCAATGAGGCGACCCGGCGTGGCGATCAGCACATCGCTGCCTTGACGCAGTTTTTGTAACTGTGGCTGCATACTGACCCCACCAAAAATCGCCGTGCAGCGTAAGGACAGATGGCGTCCGTAAGTGCGGGTGCTCTCAGCAACTTGAGCCGCGAGTTCCCGTGTTGGGGTGAGGATTAATGCTCGGGGACGGCGACCGGAGTGGTGAGGCTTAGTGCTCGCCAGCCGTTGCAGCAGGGGCAGGGCAAAGGCAGCGGTTTTTCCGGTGCCGGTTTGGGCGCTGGCCATAACATCATGACCGGCTAGAATCACAGGAATCGCTTGTTGTTGGATACCAGTGGCTTGGGTATAACTCTGCTGCTTAATAGCACGCAGCAATTCGGGGCATAAGCCCAGTGCATCAAAGGACATAGTGTATTGACTTTTCCATGAATTGATCCAAGGCTATAGGGACGAGTCTCAACTCGTGCTTATCGGGGCAGCCTTGGACGATCCACGATCAGCGGGCGGAAACTGACTGACAGGCGGGTTGGGTAAACCCAGTGAGGCAGGAACGCTGGCTGCGCACTTTAGCACATTTGAGCCGTAAAGCCTAACGCTTTCATCTAGCGCCCAACAATGCTACCGTATAGGGGTTACATCTAATGGCCAAGGTTGTGACAGAACGGGTTGTCACATTTGGCGTTCTGCTGATGCACAAGCTAGGGAGCTTATTGTATGTTCAAAAAAATTTTAGTGCCTATTGATCTCATGCACGACAGCTCTTGGCGTAAGGCGTTGCCCTTGGCCATCCGTGAAGC
>PWUP01000363.1 GCA_003562535.1 Gammaproteobacteria bacterium
CCCCCGCCGCCCAAGCCAGGTCGCCAATCCGCTGGAACCCAAACATGGAGTAATAAATATAAAACGGGATCATACTGATGCCGTGATTGCTGTACGCGGTTGCCGCAGCAATCCACGATGACATGGCCCCGGCCTCATTAATGCCTTCTTGCAAAATCTGGCCTTCGCGATCCTCTTTGTAATACATCAGTTGATCGGCATCTTCAGGCTGGTAAAGCTGACCTTGCGAGGAATAAATCCCCAGTTGGCGGAATAAGCCTTCCATGCCAAAGGTGCGGGATTCATCCGGCACAATCGGCACCACATGCCGCCCCAGGGTTTTATCGCGGCATAACTGGGTTAACAGGCGCACAAACACCATGGTGGTGGACAGTTCCCGTTCTCCCGTGTCCTGCATCAATTTGCTGAATTCACCGATATCCGGCACGGTTAATGAGTCGGCCTGACGCCGCCGCTGGGGTAGGTAACCGCCTAGGGCTTGGCGGCGCTCGTGTAAATAGCGCAGTTCCGGGCTGTCATCGGCGGGTTTATAAAACGGCATTTCATCGAGTTGATCGTCACTGATCGGTATCTGGAACCGGTCACGGAAGCGTTGCAGCGGTTGGTAGCCCATTTTCTTGGCCTGATGAGTGATGTTCAGACCCTCACCAGCCTCACCCATGCCGTAGCCTTTCACGGTTTTAGCCAAAATCACTGTGGGCTGGCCGGTGTGTTTAACCGCTGCGGCATACGCGGCATAGACCTTGTGGGGATCATGGCCGCCTCGGTTCAAACGCCAAATGTCTTCATCCGAAAGATGGGCGACCATCGCTTTGAGTTCGGGATATTTGCCGAAAAAGTGCTCGCGAGTGTAAGCGCCACCTTTGGCCTTAAAGGCTTGATATTCGCCGTCCACGGCTTCTTCCATACGCTGGCGCAGCAGTCCATCTTTATCTGCCGCCAGCAGGGGATCCCAATACGATCCCCAGATGACTTTGATCACATTCCAACCGGCGCCACGGAACGCCCCTTCCAGCTCTTGGATGATTTTGCCATTGCCGCGCACCGGGCCGTCGAGACGTTGCAGATTGCAGTTCACCACAAAAATCAAATTATCGAGGTTTTCCCGTCCAGCCAGCGAGATGGCGCCCAGCGATTCGGGTTCATCCATTTCACCATCGCCCATAAAGGCCCAAACTTTGCGGCCATCGGCGTTGATAATGCTGCGATGATGCAGGTATTTCATAAATCGAGCTTGATAAATCGCCATAATCGGCCCCAAGCCCATAGACACCGTAGGAAACTGCCAAAAATCCGGCATCAGCCACGGATGGGGATAAGAGGATAAGCCTTGGCCTTCGGTCTCTTGACGAAAATTATTGAGTTGCTCTTCAGTAATTCGGCCTTCGAGATAGGCGCGGGCGTAGATGCCGGGGGCAGAATGGCCTTGGATAAAGACTAAATCCCCGGCATGTTGCTCGCTGGGGGCATGCCAAAAATGGTTAAAGCCGACATCGTACAAGGTAGCGCTGGAGGCGAAGCTGGCAATATGTCCGCCGAGTTCGGAACTGTGCTTATTGGCTCTGAGTACGATGGCGGCGGCATTCCAGCGAATAAACGACCGCAGCCGCCATTCAATGGCTGGATCACCGGAGGTGTACTGCTCCAGCTCAGCGGGGATGGTATTCACATACGGGGTGGTGACACTGCGCGGAATCGCTGCACCCTGCCCATGAGCCTGATCCAACAGCTTGGACAGGATAAAATGAGCGCGTTCAGTGCCTTCACGCTCCAGAATGGCGTCTAAGGCGTCTAGCCATTCTTGGGTTTCTTGCGGGTCGATATCGTTATACGTTGGATTGACCATCTGCTCCTCCATTATGGTAGGCCTAGTATTATTGTGGGTATTATTTTGATTTCTGATTTTACCGCTAGGTTAATTCTAACCGATTATCGGGTATCAGCGGGTCATGATTATGCGTCAGTGCCTAAATACCCGTGGGCTGTTGGGGGTATGGCGGCCAGCGCGGTCAGCGGATGATGATTAAGGAGGTAAAAAAATTTCTAATAAATCATTGAGAAACTGCCGTCCTAGGTCTGTGGTTTGGATGTTATTGTCCTCAATGGCCAGCAGGCCGCGAGCCTCGGCTTGGTGGAGTAGGGGCAGTATTCGCTGTACGGGCAGGCCGGTGCGGTCGCTCAACTGCTCTAAGGGCAATGCGGCGGTTAAGCGCAAGCGGTTGAGCATGAATTCAAACAGCACATCCGCTGCGCTCACCGGTTGGCGCTCACTGGCGGCTTGTCCGGCCTGTTGCAGGAAGGTGCGCGGGTGTTTGCTTTTACGGGTGCGCCATACCGTTCCCGTGGTCGGATCGGTGCGTTTGCCATGCGCCCCAGCACCGATGCCGAGATAATCGCCGAATTGCCAATAATTCAGATTGTGTCGGCACTGATTGCTCGATTGCGCATAGGCTGAGATTTCGTACTGTGGGTAGCCCTGAGCTGCGAGCAGACTCTGCCCCTGGTGCTGCATAGCCCAGAGCCGCTCATCATCGGGTAGCGGCGGTGGCTGGTGGTGAAACAGGGTGTTGGGCTCAAGGGTGAGTTGGTAATAAGAGATATGGGTGGGTGCAAGGTCAATGAGTTCGCGCAGATCCGTGTGAGCCTGGCTGAGGGTTTGCTGCGGCAGGCCGTACATGAGGTCGAGGTTGATCTGCTCAAATCCAGCCGCTTGGGCAGCAGCTACTGCGTCCAAGGCTTCGCGGCGGCCATGAATCCGTCCCAAAGCCTGTAGATGAGGGTCATTTAGGCTTTGCACACCCAGCGACAGGCGATTAATCCCGAGGGCACAGTAAGCGCGAAACCGCTGTTGTTCGGCACTGCCGGGATTGGCTTCTAGGGTGATTTCTATATTAGGTTGCCAGCGTAAACGCTGCTGTACGCCGTCGAGTAAACGCTCTAACGCTGGCGGTGAGAACAGACTGGGAGTGCCGCCACCGATGAACAGGCTGCTCAGGGCTTGGGTCGGCGGCAACCAGGCTAAATCCTGATCGAGATCCCGCAGCAGTGCGTCGATGTACTCAGCCTCGGGCAGCTCACCGCGCAGGGCATGGGAGTTGAAATCACAATACGGGCATTTGCGCACACACCAAGGCAGGTGAATGTAAAGGCTGAGGGGAGGTGGCATAAGGGAAAGACAGGTTACAACAGACTAACCCCAAACATCGCCGCTATCAGGGTAAAGGCAAAGGTAAAAAACAAGCCCACCATCCACTGTACCTGTTTTTTGCTGGTGATTTCAATTTTTAGATTGACCTCGGCGATTTCTTTTTGCAACCGCAGCTCAGTTTGCAGCATATCGGCGCGAATCTGCTGTTCAAACTTATGCATATCCGCACGAATTTGCTGAGTCTCTTGGCGGATTTTTTCAATTTCTTTCAACAAGCGCAGTTCGGTTTCCCGCACCCCAGTCGCCGTGGCCAAATCCTTGAGTTCGGGATAGCGGTCTTCTAAGCGTTCAAAGGCGGTGGCGATAATCCGCGCCCGGGTTTTGTCATCCGGGGCGCTGAGCAGTTGTTCATAGACATCAATGACGGATAAGGCACTGTGAGCCATTGGGGGGGTCTCCTAAGCGCAAGCAGTCGGTGATGGGTGCAGTGTATCAGGCGTGAGGTGAAAGGTTATAAAAAATAAAAGTCTCTTAATTTTAAAATTATAGAACAAATTGTTGAGCTTGGGGGTTGCCGACCAACAAGGTATGGTGTCAGTATTGGCATTAATTCAGTTGACAAGCAGTGCGTTGCTCTCTTCCGCCTATTGAAATCCGCAGGGTCTGGCAACCGCAGCGGATAGACTCGATCAGAGTACGCTCACCAAAACAATGAGGTTCGACATGGCGATTTTTCGACGCGGCTTTGGGGTTTATGGGGTTTGGCTAGGGCTGGTGCTCTGGATGATCAGCCTGATGGCCTTTGGGCAAACGGTCAGTACCGAAGCCACTTTGCAGCAGTACTATCTGGCGTACTATGGTCGAGCCGCCGATCCGGGGGGATTGGATCAATGGCGGGAGTCCGTGGATGCGGCCAGCAGTGATGCCGAGCGTTCGCGGATTCTGGATAGCGTCCGAGCCTCGTTCGGTTCCCCCGCCCAAGCAGAGTTTGCCGCTGTATACGGCCAAGTGGATGACGCGACTTTCCTCGATCGAGCCTACACCAATATTCTCAACCGCACCTTTGATCCCGAAGGACGAGCGTACTGGGCCGGTGAGATCACCTCTCGAACCGAGGCGTTAGTGCAACAGGGTGACACTCCAGCCGATGCCCAGGCCAAAGCTCGGGCTGATGTGTTGTCCTTGATCATCAATGCGGCGTTAGCGGGCGACCCCGATTCTCTGGATCGTCAGACTATTGAGCGTTCGGTGGCGTTAGCGCAGTATATTACCCAAAGGGCTCGTGAATTAGCCGCTGAGCAAGCAACTGACTTACTTAATGCCACCCGTGAGTTGCTGGCTGAAACGGATTTAGGTCAACAGTTGTTGGCTGCGCTTCAGGCACGGGTGGATGACCTGCTGCGAGGATTGTTGGGCGGCGGCCGTCTGCAAGTGATTCTTGAACCTGCTGCTGCACGCGATGCTGGTGCCCAATGGCGGCGGGCGAACACGAATCCGTGGTTTAACAGCGGCGCAACGGAAACCAACATTCCCGTCGGTGGGCACACGGTGGAGTTTAAAACTATCCCCGAGTGGAACGCGCCGAGTAATGCGGCAGTGAGTATTACTGCCGGGCAAACCACCCCCCTGACGCGCAGCTATGAACCGGAGGCAACAGATCCGGTTGATCCTGATCCCCCCACTACTCTGGGTTGGCGTTATGACCGCTACGATCTAGCGGCAACAGGCACCGACAGCACCGCTTACAGCAGCCCCTCGGGTACATTGGTTGCACAATGGTCGGAATCCATTGGTAATTCACACCGTGGATCCGTGCGCAGCGGGGATGTGACTGGCGATGGTCAGATGGAACTGGTTGTCGTGGTGGATCGTAGCCTAAGAATATTGAATGCCTCCGGACAGGATGTGGTTGCTCCCG
>PWUP01000101.1 GCA_003562535.1 Gammaproteobacteria bacterium
CCGGTCTGATACCGGGATTGCTGCTGGCTCTGAGCTTTATTATCGTCACGGCTATCATCTGCCAGATCAAACCCTCGTTGGGCGGGCCGCGTCGGCGTTTCAGTTGGCGTCAGCGTTTGCACAGCCTGCGTGATTTAATCCCCATTGCCGTGCTGTTCTTGGTCGTCATCGGCTCAATCTATCGGGGCTGGGCGACACCGACAGAGGCCGCAGCGTTGGGTGTTGCTATGGCCTTATTGATTGCGGCTCTGAATCGCGGTCTGGGTCTGGCGATACTACGCGATGCGTTACTCGGCACTGTAAAAATTACCGCAATGATTATGTTTATCATCATTGGGGCGTACTTTCTTAACTATACCCTAGCCTCCGCTGGCCTGGGTCGGGAGCTGCAAGCCTTTCTCAGCGGACTAGATCTTGGGCCTTATGGCACCCTGATGGTCTTGGTGGCCTTGTATATTGTGCTCGGGTTTTTCATCGAAACCCTATCGTTGATGGTGGCCACAATTCCCATCGTCGTACCCATTGTCGCCGCCCTCGGTTTTGATAAAGTCTGGTTTGGTATTTTGCTGATTCTGCTGATCGAAATGGCATTGATTACCCCGCCGGTCGGTCTCAATCTGTTTGTCGTCCAAGGCGCACGCCAACGAGGCCATCTAACGGAAGTCATGGTGGGTGCCATACCGTATGTACTGACGATGTTCGTCATGGCCATTGTGCTGATTGTCTTTCCACAACTGGCCTTATGGCTGCCTAATTTATAACTTATGCGATGAGGACTACTAATGCGGTTCACCGTTGCTGACGGTCAGACCCTAGACATCACCTTGACCACTGTCTGGGTAGCCGGTTGGACCGGGCGCGACCCTGCTGCCGTAGCACAGCATATTGCTGAACTGGCCGAACTGGGGGTGCCCGCACCGTCCACAGTACCGCTGTATTATCGCGTTGCTGCGGATTTACTGACCCACAGCCCGACGATACAGGTGGTCGGCGAGCAGACTTCTGGCGAGGTCGAACCGGTATTAATAGCGACTGACGATACGCTGTGGCTAGGCTTGGCTTCGGATCATACCGATCGCGGCTTGGAAACGTATTCCGTAGCCTTGGCCAAACAGGCTTGTGCCAAACCACTGGCGGCGCAACTTTGGCGCTTTGATGAAGTAGCTGACCATCTCGACCAGTTACAGTTACAATCTTGGATTCGCCCCAGTGAGGATAGCGATTGGACACTTTACCAATCTGGCTCCTTGGCGGCTATCCGTCCCTTGGCGGAACTTATGCGTGGTGTACCGAATGCCCTTTCAGAGGGCAAAAAATTACCGCCGGGCAGTGCACTGTTATGTGGAACCTTAGCCGTTGTTTCCGGTGGGGTACGTCCAGCGAGACAATTTCGCATGGCCTTACATGATCCTGTCTGCCAACGCAGCTTGCATCACCACTACACCATTGATTCACTCCCCATCGTCAACTAAACAGGATTTTCTATGAGCGATACCTCTCCACGCTGGCAATTCTGGATTGATCGCGGTGGCACGTTTACCGATGTGGTCGCTCGGCGTCCTGATGGTTCTCATGTCACCCATAAACTGCTGTCAGACAATCCCGAACAGTATCGTGATGCCGCATTAGCGGGGATTCGGGATCTCATGGGTTTAGCACGCGATGCTGCGATTCCGGCTGAACAGATCGAAGCAGTCAAAATGGGCACCACGGTGGCCACCAATGCCCTGTTAGAGCGCAAGGGTGAGGCAACACTGCTGGTCACGACTCGCGGTTTCCGCGATGCCCTGCGCATTGGTTATCAAAACCGCCCCCGGCTCTTTGATCTGCACATCCAGCTCCCGGAAATGCTCTATCAACAGGTTATAGAGATCGACGAGCGGGTGTCTGCCCAGGGCGATATCGTCCAGCCTCTGGACGAAGCTACTGCCCGCACCCGTCTCGAACACGCCTTTGCCAGCGGCATTCGCTCCTGCGCCATTGTGTTGATGCACGGCTACCGCTACCCCGAACATGAGCGCCGTGTCGCTGCGCTGGCTCGCGCTATCGGCTATACCCAAGTATCCACCAGCCACGGCACCAGTCCGCTGATGAAGCTGGTCAGTCGCGGCGATACCACGGTGGTTGACGCCTATTTATCGCCGATTCTACGCCGCTATGTCGATCAAGTCGCCGCTGAACTTGGCGACACCCGCCTGCTGTTTATGCAATCCAATGGCGGCTTAACCGATGCCCGCCTGTTTCAAGGCAAAGACGCCATTCTCTCCGGCCCTGCCGGTGGGGTGGTTGGCGCGGTGCAAACGGCGGCTATGGCCGGTTTTGAGCAGATCATCGGCTTTGATATGGGTGGCACCTCCACCGATGTTTGCCACTACGCTGGGGAGCTGGAACGGGCGTTTGAAACCGAAGTGGCTGGCGTACGAATGCGCGCCCCGATGATGCACATCCACACCGTGGCCGCTGGGGGGGGATCGATTTTACACTTTGACGGTGCGCGTTACCGCATCGGTCCTGATTCGGCGGGTGCCAATCCCGGCCCGGCCTGTTACCGTCGGGGCGGGCCGCTGACCGTCACCGACTGCAATGTGATGCTAGGCAAATTACAGCCGGATCATTTCCCCGCTGTCTTCGGCCCCCAGGGCGACCAACCGCTGGACGTTGCCGTAGTGCGCGAGCGCTTTGCGGCCTTGGCTGAACGCATCCAGGACGCTACGGGGCAGGCTCAGACCCCCGAAGCCGTAGCCGAAGGATTTCTGCGCATCGCCGTCGATAATATGGCCAATGCCATCAAAAAAATTTCTATCCAGCGCGGTTACGATGTCAGCCGCTACACCCTATGCTGCTTCGGGGGCGCTGGTGGGCAACACGCCTGCGCAGTAGCCGATGCGCTGGGGATTAAAACCTTGTTTATCCATCCCTATGCCGGGGTGCTGTCGGCCTATGGCATGGGTTTGGCCGATCTACGCGCCCTGCGCGAGGCCAGTGTCGAACGGCCCCTGGACGCCGAGGCTGAAACCCTGATCCGCCAGCAACTGGATGCGCTGGAAGCCACTGCCCGAGCCGAAATCCGCCAACAAGGCATCCCCGAAGCGCGTATCGACAGCCTACGCAAGGTACATCTGCGCTATCAGGGCACCGACTCCACCCTGGAAGTCGATTATGCCGACCGTGCCAATATGATCGCTGCGTTTGCAGCCGCCCACCGCCAGCGCTTCGGCTTTGTCTACGATAACCGGGCATTAATCGCCGCCACTGTGGCCGTCGAGGCCATAGGCCGCACCGAGTCACTGAATGAGCGAGCCGAGGCGGTGGCCAATCCCGGCCCAGCCACAGCGCTGAGCCAAGTGCGCGCACACCATCATGGTGAACAGCAGACAGTCCCCCTGTACCTACGCACCGCCCTAGCGGCAGGACAACGGCTTGACGGGCCGGCTTTGATTATTGAAGCCACCGCCACCACGGTGGTGGAAGTCGATTGGCAGGCCGAAGTGCTGTCCGGCGGTCAGTTAGTCGTCCGGCGGGTTAAAGCCCTGCCCTCGCGGGTCGCCATCGGCACTCAGGTTGATCCCGTCATGCTGGAGATTTTTAATAATCTGTTCATGTCAGTGGCCGAACAAATGGGGGTGACGCTGCAAAACACCGCCGCCTCGGTGAACATTAAAGAACGGCTGGATTTCTCCTGTGCGGTGTTCGATCCCAGTGGTCATCTGATTGCCAATGCCCCGCATATGCCGGTGCATTTGGGCAGTATGGGCGAAAGTGTCCGCAGTATTCTCCGCCAGCATGGCAGCACTCTGCGACCGGGCGATGTGTTTGCCCTCAATGCTCCGTATAACGGCGGCACTCATTTACCGGATATCACCGTGATCACCCCGGTGTTTGCCGAAGACGGACAAGGCGAGGTGTTATTCCTAGTTGCCTCACGCGGCCACCATGCCGATGTCGGCGGCATTACCCCCGGCTCCATGCCAGCTTTTTCCCGCTCGGTAGACGAAGAAGGCGTACTGTTCAGCGGCGAGCGCATTGTGCGTGATGATCGGTTTCTGGAACAGGAGACCCGGGCTATTTTAACCGGGGGCCCCTACCCGGCTCGGAATCCAGAGCAAAACATCGGCGATTTACTGGCGCAGATAGCCGCCAATGAACGCGGGGTGCGCGAACTGCGGCGCATGATCAGCCTGTTCGGGCTGGAGGTGGTGCAAGCTTATATGAGCCATGTTCAGGATAATGCCGAGGAGTCGGTGCGGCGGGTCATCGACCGACTGCAATCCGGCCACTACCGCTATGAAATGGATCACGGTGCGGCCATTGAGGTCAGTATTCGGGTCGATAAGACCGAGCGCAGCGCTACCGTGGATTTCACCGGCACGTCCGCGCAACAGCCGAATAATTTTAATGCGCCGTCTGCTGTCGCAAGGGCGGCGGTGCTGTATGTGTTCCGCACCCTGGTCGATGATGCCATTCCGCTGAATGAAGGCTGTCTGAAACCGCTGCAAGTGATTCTGCCTGAAGGCTGTATGCTCAATCCGCAGTATCCAGCGGCGGTGGTCGCAGGCAATGTGGAAACCAGCCAAGCGATTGTCGATACCCTGTACGGGGCGCTCGGCGTGATGGCGGCGGCTCAAGGCACGATGAATAACTTTACCTTTGGCAATGCCGAGTACCAGTATTACGAAACCCTATGTGGCGGCAGCGGCGCTGGATCTAATTTCGACGGTACATCAGCCGTGCATACCCACATGACCAATTCCCGACTCACTGACCCTGAAGTCTTGGAATGGCGCTTCCCCGTTAGATTGGATGCGTTTGCCATCCGCGAGGGCAGTGGCGGGATGGGACGGCAACGGGGGGGCGATGGGGTAATACGCCGGATACGTTTTCTGGACACCATGACGGCGAGTATTTTATCCGGCCATCGGCGGATTCCGCCCTTTGGACTCCAGGGCGGCCAACCGGGCGCTTTAGGGCAGAATACGGTAGAACGCGCTGATGGGCAGGTGGAAACCCTGCAAGGCTGCGACCAGACCACGATGCAGCCGGGAGATGTACTGGTGATCGAAACGCCCGGCGGTGGGGGGTATGGGTTAAAAAGGTGAAAAGGCGTGTACCCACTCCACAGTCCACTGCGCAACCTGATCCCGCCACTCGCGCTTGGAAAACGTATGGTTGGCTTCGGGCAATTCCCGGATACACACCCGTGATTGCTCCAGCAAACCGCGCCAAGCGGGTGACTGCCTAGCGGTATCGCGGAATTCTGCCGCTGTGAGGTCATCACCGCTGAGAATTAATAGCAGTGACCCCTGAAACAACCGCCAGCCTGCCGCCATACGTTCAGGCAGTGGCTGGTTGAGGTCTATACCTTGTTGGGTTGGCGTTGCAGTTGAAGCGGCTGGACTGTGCCGCAGCACTTTGCCTACCATACCCAACAGCGAGCGTGCTGAGGCCAGTGGATTCAAGCGTCCACGGATTAATCCTGACCAAAAATCGAGGCTGACCAGACGCCTGAGATAATATTGACGTAAATACGCCTTGGCTAAACCCTGTTCAGTACGCATCCACGGATTGAGCAGCACCAGACCAATCACCCGAGGATCGCGGTAGGCATAGCCTAAGGCTGCCGAGGCTCCATCACATAATCCCCAGATAATAATGTCCTGCAACTCCGGCAATTCGCTCTGAAAGGCATCGATGGCGGCGGTGATGTCCGCATCAACAGCCTCAAAATCACGCATGGCACCCGTGGCATCACCCATACCCCGATAATCGAAACGCAATACCGGTATCCCATGAGCGGCTAGATAACGTGCCAGCAGCAGAAATTGGCGGTGACTGCCCACTCGATACTGCGGACCACCGACAACAATCACCACCCCGCATTGTGAAGAGCCTGGTTCTGCCGCCACAGAGTCTAGCGGTGGACGCTGTGCCGGATGCAGAATGCCTAATAACTGTTCACCCGCGACTTGGAAAATGACGGCACGTTCTGTCATGGCTGTTCCTAAAAAACAAAGCAAGTAGGACGGGTTATGGTCATTAGCAACACTAACCCTTTACCCAAACTATTTTAAGGTTGGATTGACAGGCGTCAACCCAACTCTTGCACATCACTGTCAAGATCAAGGTGGTAAGCTAAACCACTGATGGTCTAACCCGTTTGGCTTGAGGACACCGCTATGCGTATTAACCGTAATGATCTCGCTGCTGCTGCAGAGCAGGGTGTGCTGGAACCTAGGCAAGTGGAACCATTGTGGCAGTTTTTCCAGCAACAAGGCAAAGATCAACCCAGATTACAGTTTTCCCATCTGCTGTATTATCTCGGTGGGCTGATGGCCATCGGTGCCATGAGCTTATTTATGACCGTCGCCTGGGAATTATTGGGTGGCTGGGGGATTTTACTGCTGGCTACGCTGTATATGGTGCTGGCGATCGCGCTGACTGAATACCTGCTACAGCACGGTTTGCGTATTCCCGCCGGGTTGACCGCTGCATTGGCCGTCGCTTTAATCCCCCTGGCGGTTTATGGTCTACAGCAAGGTCTGGGGCTATGGCCAGATGATGCCGTGTACCGCGATTATCATCATTGGGTGTCGTGGCGCTGGATTCTAATGGAATTGGCGACTTTAGCCGCAGCCTGTGTGATATTTTGGCGTTATCGCCTGCCGTTTTTACTCCTGCCGGTGGCCGTGACTTTGTGGTATCTGAGTATGGACTTAGTGCCATTTTTGTTCGACCAGGCGCTGACTTGGGAGTTACGTCGGGATTTTTCCCTGTGGTTTGGGCTGGGGATGTTATTGGTGGCTTTGGGCGTTGATCTGCGTTTAGGACGGCAACCCGACTATGCTTTTTGGCTGTTTGTGTTCGGTATGCTGGCGTTTTGGTCTGGACTGAGTTTTCGAGCTTCGGACAGCGAATGGGCAAAGTTCGGCTATTTCGCCATTAACCTGGGGTTGCTGTTCATCGGTACCGCATTGCGGCGGCGTGTGTTTGTGGTCTTCGGTGGTTTGGGGGTGGCGAGTTATTTAGGCTATCTGTCGTATCAAGTGTTTGCCGACAGCCTGTGGTTTCCGGTGGTGCTGTCTTTTGCCGGCTTGGTGGTTATCGGGTTGGGGGTGCTTTGGCAGCGCTATGAACAGTGCATCGGGGCGCGACTGCGGGCTGTATTACCAGCCCGACTGCGCCAAGTGATTGAGACGGGTGACTAGCGCTCTGGGCGAGTGCGGGTCGCTTCACGATTTCGCGTGTCGCGGTCACCGGCCGCGCCATGCGCTGAGGCTTCGGTGTCGTCAGCATTGAACTGATCCCAGTCCATCCACGGCGGTGGACCTTGGGGACGCCATTCCATAATGTGGCTGAGGCTGGGCAGCTCAATAGTATTGAATTGCAAGCCATCCGCATCCTGCAAATGCGCTGCCGTATTCATGACACCGAAACTGAGTGCCAGCACGGTTGCACCGGTCAGCATGTGGATCTGCAGGCGCTGCCTGGCATCCTCAGTTTCGATGGGGTATACGCTAGGGAAAAGGGTCATTTTAGCCGCTCCAACGGTTCGAACACTGAAATTAGTGTACCTGTCATGATCGAGCAGGCGCAATATCAAGCGCTGCTATCGAAGCTGTGACTGCTCAGCGCGGTGAATGGTTCCTGTCGGCGCTTTTGCCTGCCTGCCCATTGCCTCAGGAACTTTTTTATGTTTATATAGTACCAAACTGGTGCTGATTAATTCAATGCTGCACATTATGCTTAGAATTACCCGAGAAACCGATTATGGCATTATTTTAATGAGTGCATTAGCGCAAGCCGATGAACTCTCACTCAGCGCCGCTGTGCTGGCGCGGCGTTGTCGCTTGCCGGTACCGATGGTCAGCAAAATTCTCAAAGCACTGGCGCAAGCCGGATTACTCGTCTCCCAGCGCGGCGCTCATGGTGGCTATGCCTTAGCGCGTCATGCCAGTGAGATTACTGTGGCGGAAATTGTTGAGGCTCTTGAAGGGCCGATTGCCATTACCGAGTGCAGCAGCGCTGAACCGTCAGCGTGTATGCATCTTAACCATTGCCAAGTGAATAGCCATTGGAACCGGATTAATGAAATTATTCGCAGTACCTTGGGTGCCATCAGCCTCAAACAAATGAGCCAGTGGTCGTCATCATTGCGTACTGAGGCACCCGTTACCATTAATCCCTTATCTGCCCTGTTAGGTGAGCACGCCTCAGCGCAGCCCGATTCGACCCGGAGGTAGTAAAAAAACGATGTCTGATCATACCGCAACGCTTGAAGAATTGACTGCAAAAGGCTATCAGTTCGGGTTCGTCACCGATATCGAGCAAGATACGGTTCCCCCCGGCCTGAACGAAGACGTTATTCGGTTAATTTCTTCAAAAAAGCAAGAGCCTGAATGGTTGTTGGAGTGGCGTTTAGAGGCGTACCGTCACTGGTTAACGATGCGTGAGCCGGATTGGGCGCGGCTGGACATTACTCCGATTGATTATCAGGCCATTTCCTATTATTCCGCCCCGAAATCGGATGCGGATCGGCCTAAAAGCCTGGATGAAATTGATCCGGAAATTCTCCGTACCTATGAAAAACTCGGTATTCCGCTGGCCGAGCAAGAAGTGCTGGCGGGGATTCGCGGTAATGTCGCCGTCGATGCCGTGTTTGACAGCGTGTCTGTAGCCACCAGCTTCAAAGGTAAACTGGCCGAAAAAGGCATCATCTTCTGCTCATTTTCCGAAGCAGTACACGAGCATCCAGAATTAGTGCGCCAACATCTCGGTACGGTGGTGCCCCAAGGCGATAATTATTTTGCCGCATTGAACTCGGCGGTGTTCACCGATGGTTCGTTTTGCTACATCCCCAAAGGGGTGCGTTGCCCCATGGAGCTGTCCACCTATTTCCGGATTAATGCCGCTAACACCGGCCAGTTTGAGCGCACGCTGATTATCGCCGAACCCGGCAGTTACGTCAGTTATCTGGAAGGCTGTACCGCACCGCAACGCGACGAAAACCAGCTCCATGCGGCGGTGGTTGAACTGATCGCTTTGGACGATGCCGAGATCAAATACTCGACGGTGCAGAACTGGTATCCCGGCGATGCCGAAGGCAAGGGCGGTATTTACAACTTTGTCACCAAGCGCGGTTTATGTAAGGGGCGCAATTCGAAAATTTCCTGGACGCAAGTCGAAACCGGCTCAGCGATTACCTGGAAATACCCCAGTTGTGTATTACGCGGCGATAATTCGATTGGTGAGTTCTATTCCGTGGCCATTACCCGCGATCGTCAGCAGGCCGACACCGGTACCAAGATGATCCACATGGGTAAAAATACCCGCTCGACCATTATCTCCAAAGGCATTTCCGCCGGTCAGGGGCAGAATGTCTATCGTGGACTGGTCAAGGTGCTACCGACGGCCAGTGATGCACGCAACTACACCCAATGCGACTCGCTGTTGATGGGCGACCAATGTGGGGCGCATACCTTTCCCTACATTGAGGTGCAACATCCGACAGCGCAAATCGAACATGAGGCCAGTACTTCCAAGGTCAGCGATGATCAAATTTTCTACTGCCAGAGCCGCGGTATCGGCACTGAAGACGCGATAAATCTGATTGTTAATGGCTTCTGTAAAGAAGTGTTCCGTGAGTTGCCGATGGAATTTGCGGTTGAGGCACAAAAATTGCTGGAGATTAAACTCGAAGGCTCCGTGGGTTAATTGATTCAAGGGTTAGATGAACCATGTTAAAGATTGAAAATTTACACGTCAGCGTGGAAGACACCGAGATTCTCAAAGGCATCGACTTGGAGATTCGCCCGGGCGAAGTGCATGCCATTATGGGGCCGAACGGTTCGGGCAAAAGTACCCTGGCCAGCATCATTGCCGGGCGCGATGACTACGAAGTCAGTGCCGGTGGTATCCAATTCTTGGGTGAAGACCTGCTGGAGCTGGATCCTGAAGACCGCGCCCGCATGGGGCTGTTTTTGGCGTTTCAGTATCCGGTGGAAATTCCCGGGGTGAATAATCTGTATTTTCTCAAAGCCGCTTTGAATGCCCAGCGTAAAGCCCGGGGCGAAGACGAACTGGATGCCATGGAGTTCTGGGAGTTGGTCACCGAGCGCATGCGCCGAGTGCAAATGGATGAAGCGTTTCTTAAACGTCCGGTGAACGAAGGGTTTTCCGGTGGTGAGAAAAAACGTAATGAGATTTTGCAAATGTCGGTGTTGGAACCGCGTTTTGCCGTGCTTGATGAAACCGATTCCGGTCTGGATATCGACGCCTTGAAAACAGTTGCCGATGGGGTTAATGCCATGCGCAGCCCAGAGCGCGGCTTTTTAGTCATCACCCACTACCAACGGCTGCTCGATTACATTGTGCCCGATGTGGTGCATGTGATGATGGATGGGCGGATTGTGCGCACTGGCGATAAAGACTTGGCTAAGGCGCTGGAAGCCGAAGGGTATGCTCTGTTTCGGGAGAACCCTGAGCCAGCCATAGCCCAGCACGCTTAAGGAGGTCACTATGGCAGAGCTTGCAGACATCCTTGAACACCCGTTTCAGGCTGAATTCCAGAAATTGCCAGGGCGGCAAGACCCCGCCTTGATTCAGCAACTGCGCCAGTCGGGGGTACAGCGTTTTACTGAGTTAGGGTTGCCACACCGCCGCCAAGAGGCGTGGCGGTTTACCGATCTCAGCGCCTTCACCGGTCACCAGTACCCTCTGGCGCAGCCGGTACCCCTGGCGGCTGATCGACTGCCGGTGCGCAGCAGCGCCGATGCTATTCGCTTAGTATTCGTCAATGGTTATTACAGCCCCAGTTTATCGGATGATTTGAGCGCCTTACCGCACGGAGTCACGGTGACTACGCTGAGTGCTGCCGCTATCGAACAAACTGATGCACTCACTTCCGCTTTGGGACAGGCCCCGACTGTCGCCGATTATCCCTTTGTGGCCTTGAACGATGCGCTGTTCACCGATGGGGTGGTGGTGCATATTGCTGCCGGTGCCGTGTTGGAGACACCGCTGGAATTGGTCTATCATACTCATGGCCAAGCCATAGCGGCGTATCCACGCAATCTCATCGTGCTGGAGCGTGGTGCCCAAGCCACTGTCATTGAAGAACATCAAGGGCAGGGGCGCTATTTCACTTGTCCGCAGACTGAAATACTGCTCGCCGATGCGGCGGTGTGCCGCTATCACAAGCTCCAACAAGAGGCGGATGAGGCGTGGCATCTGGGCAGTTTGCGCTGTTATCTCAGTCGTGACAGTCAGCTCAGCGCCCATTTACTCAGTGCTGGAGGGCGATTGAGCCGCACGGAGATCATCGCCCGACTGGACGGCGAAGGCGCGGATTGTGAATTCAATGGCCTGAGTTTGGTGGAAGACGGTCAACTGGTTGACTACCATGCCTGTATGGAACACGCTAAACCGCATGGCAGCAGTCGCCAGATGTTCAAAAGTATTCTCAATGGCAAATCGCGGGCGGTATTTGACGGTCTGATCAAAGTGGTCGAACAGGCGCAGAAAACCGATGCCAGCCAAACCTGCCGTAATTTGTTATTGTCCCGCCAAGCCCTGGCCAATGCCAATCCACGCTTGGAGATTCTGGCCGATGATGTGAAATGCGCTCATGGTGCCACGATTGGCTATCTCGACCCCGATGCGCTGTTTTATCTGCGCTCGCGGGGAATTTCCGAGGCCGAAGCGCATTCCATGTTGGTGTTTGCCTTTGCCAATGAACAACTGGAGTCTTTGGACTCGCCAGGTCTGCGGCAACGCTTAGAAGCGCTGCTGGTCGAGCGTTATTACCCATCCAATTTATGAGTGAGCCGGTTATGAGTGCTGCAATGACGTTACCCCCCACCGCACTGGATGTGACTGCTGTGCGCGCCCAGTTCCCGATTTTGCAGCGCACCATTCACGGTAAACCTTTAGTGTATTTGGACAATGCCGCCTCGGTGCAAAAACCTCAGGCGGTGATTGACGCTATCAGTGGGTGTTATCAGCAGTATTACGCCAATGTGCATCGTGGCGTACATGCCTTGTCCGAGCAGTCCACAGCCGCCTATGAAGGGGCACGAGAAACGGTGCGCCAGTTTCTTAATGCCGCGTCCACCCAGGAAATCATTTTCACCCGTGGGACGACCGAGGCGATTAATTTAGTCGCAGCCAGTTTTGCCCGCCCGCGCTTGCAGCCGGATGACGAGATTGTGATCAGTGCGATTGAGCACCACTCCAATATCGTGCCCTGGCAAATGGTTTGTCAACAAACCGGTGCCAAGCTGCGGGTGATCCCGGTGCTGGATAACGGCGAACTCGATCAACAGGCATTTGTGGAATTACTCAATGAACGCACTCGGCTTCTGGGTTTGATTCATGTCTCTAATGCCTTGGGTACGGTTAATCCGGTGCAACCTATGATTGCCCAAGCCCATGCCCGTGGCATACCCGTATTACTCGACGGTGCCCAGGCCGCGCCTCATTTCTCACTGGATGTGCAGGCGCTGGACTGCGATTTTTATGCGTTCTCTGGGCATAAGACTTATGGCCCTAGCGGTATCGGGGTACTGTATGGCAAGGCCGAATGGTTAAATGCCATGCCGCCGTGGCAGGGTGGGGGTGATATGATTCGCTCAGTGACCTTTGAACACACGGAATATGCCCCCTTACCGTATAAATTTGAAGCCGGTACCCCCCATATTGCTGGGGCGATTGGTTTAGCGGCGGCCTTGGACTGGATGTGCAGCACGGGCATCCAAGCGATTGCTGATCATGAACAGGATTTGCTGGAATACGCCACGGCGCAGTTTCGGCAAATCCCCGGCGTGCGGATTATAGGTCAAGCGGCGGAAAAATCTGGGGTGTTGTCGTTTCTAATAGACGGTGTGCATCCCCACGACATCGCCACGGTGTTTGATCAATCCGGTGTCGCCATCCGTGCCGGTCATCATTGCGCCCAGCCGGTGATGGAGCGCTTTGGTGTCCCAGCCACAGCACGGGCTTCAGTGGCGGCGTATAATACCCGCGAAGACATTGATACACTGGTGTCAGCGGTTTACCACGTTAAGGAGTTATTTGGCTAATGGATAATCTGCGTGATCTGTACCAAGAAGTTATTCTTGATCATAACAAACGTCCGCGTAATTTCCGCATGTTGGAGTCATGCACTCATCGCGCTGATGGGCATAACCCACTGTGTGGTGATCGGGTGACGGTGTTTGTCGAGGTGGACGATGCGGTGATCAAAGCGGTGACGTTCCAAGGCCAGGGCTGCGCGATTTCCACGGCTTCAGCATCGTTAATGACCACCATGCTTACAGGTAAGACAGTGGCAGAAGCGGAACGCCTATTTGGGCAATTCTATGATCTGGTTACCGGTCACTCACAACCCTCATCGGCCATGGGCAAGCTGGCGGTACTCGCAGGCGTGCGCGATTATCCCAGTCGGGTGAAGTGCGCGACACTGGCCTGGCATGCCGTACAGGCCGCGTTGCATAACCAGACCGAACCGGTGGTCACTGAATGAGGTCGCACCATGTCAGAATCTAATCAAGTCAATCTCGTTAAGCCCGCATACACCGCAGCCAATCTGCACGGCCAAGCGACGGATACCGAACCGTTATCCGTTGAGGACTTGGAACACCAGATCATCGCCGCGCTGAAAACGGTCTATGATCCAGAAATTCCCGTTGATATTTATGAGCTGGGTCTGATCTACCATCTGGATATTAATATGGAGACCCGTCATGTTGATGTCGATATGACGTTGACCGCTCCCGGTTGTCCAGTGGCGGGTTCTATGCCGGAATGGGTGCGCGAAGCGGTTGCTGATGTGCCGGGGGTTGAATCCGTCAATGTCGAACTGGTCTGGGAGCCTCCGTGGACTATGGATCGTATGTCCATGCGCGCTAAGCTGGAATTGAATATGTTCTGAAACCCACGCTATACGCTACTGAGCTGTACCTGATACAAATTCGCATACAAGCCGTTGCGTTCCAGCAATTCAGCATGGGATCCGACTTCGACAATCTGCCCGTGGTTCAACACCACAATCCGATCGGCATTTTCTACCGTGGACAGCCGATGGGCGATGATCAGGGTGGTGCGACCTTGGCGCAGACGCTCCAGTGCGGCTTGCACCAGCCGTTCGGACTGGGTGTCCAGTGCTGAGGTGGCTTCGTCAAGAATCAACACTGGAGCGTCTTTAATCAAAGCACGAGCAATGGCGATGCGCTGGCGCTGACCGCCGGAGAGTTTAACGCCATTTTCACCCACCCGAGTCTCAAACCCTGCGGGTAAACGACGGATAAACTCCAAGGCATTGGCTTGTTCAGCCACCGCTTCCAGTTCTTCTAAAGGCACAGAGCGTTTTGTGCCGTAGCGAATATTCGCCGCCAAGGTGTCGTTGAATAAAATCACCTGCTGGCCCACCCAACTGAACTGGGCACGCAGGTTGGCAAGGGACAGAGCCTGACTATTCACTCCATCGAGCAGAATCTGGCCTTTACCGGGATCGTAAAACCGAGGCAATAGGCTAACCAGCGAGGTCTTGCCACTGCCAGAAGGCCCTACCAAGGCAATGGTTTCGCCGGGTTGTACGGAGAGATTGATGTCGCGTAATACCCAATCCTGCTGATCTTCGTAGCGATGGCTGACCTGAATGAACTGTAAGCGACCCTGGGCGCGGGTCATCGGGGTCGTACCGTGATTGGTTTCGGTAGGGGCATCAAGCAGCTCGAACACACTGTGGGCGGCGGCCAGACCGCGTTGCAGCGGCTCGTTGATTTTAATCAGATGCTTAATCGGTGCCAGCATCATGGCCATGGCACCAAACAGCGATACAAACCCACCCACCGTGAGTTGATCGCTGGCCGCCCGCAGTGAGGCCATATAAACCACGACGGCCAGAGCGATCACCACCAGCAATTCCACAATGGGCGTGCTGGCCTCGGCAGCCACCGCCAGTTTCATATTAAATCGGCGCACCCAGTTATTGGTTTTATGGAAGCGTTGCCGTTCATAGTCCTGAGTACCGAAAATTTTGATTTCCCGATGGCCGTTTAATACTTCATCCAGCAGCCGGTTCATTTCGCCCATGCTGTTCTGCAAGGCATGACTATGACGGCGCAGCCGTTTGCTGACCAGTTTGACCACAATGGCGATCAGCGGGGCACTGAGCAGCATGATTAACGATAACTGCCAGTCGAGATACAGCATCCACGCCAGCAAGCCAATCACGGTCAAGGTGTCTTTAACCAGTACAATCAGAACTTGGGTCGAAGCCGACATGACTTCATTCACGTTATAGGTGAACTTAGCCAGCATGACTCCGGTAGGCGTGTCATTTAAGCGCCGATCCGGCAGTAATAAAAGTTTGTCGAACATGGCTTGGCGCAAATCCATCACCACTCGTGTGCCCACCCAGCGCAATCCCACTTTGGCTCCAAAGCCCGCTAGTCCGCGCACCAAGAATACGCCGGTGATGATCAGCGGCATCACGGCGATGTAATAGGGGTCTTTCTCGACGAAACTGCCGTCTAACAGTGGTTTCATTAAAGCCGGTAAGATCGGTTCAACCAACCCCGCGATGATTGTAGCGACAATGGCTAAAGCGAAAATACGCTTATGCGGTTGCACATAGCCGATTAAACGCAGATACAGTTGTTTGCCGCTGAGGTGTTCAGTCGTATTAGCCATAGTGAGCAGGTGATTTAATCCAATGGTGCACATCGAGGCTCCAATAATCCGAGTAATCTGCTGGGTTATTGAAAATCCAGCGAATGCCTGTCTATTGTGAATTGTGATGAACTGGCGTATACAGGGTGTGCGGAGCCATTAAAAGTCAAGAGGAACGCACTCATGTTACACGATGCCAACTTATACAAGCATATGCGGCCGCAAGATGTCAGGGTCTTTGCGGCAGCAGCAAGAACTTTACACGTCATTATTGGCGTGCGCCGTACCAACCCCGCCTCATTGCCGTATATTGGCCAATGGGGGTTTATCCCCAAGCGCATTGTGTGTAAAGCTAAAACGGCAGAAAAAGACGTTGTTTTCATGGACTCGTTCGGTCACATACGCAGAAGTCGCGTGGCCGGACTGGTGGTTGACCCCACATTACCCGTGATGCGCCAAGCGTTTTCGCCCAATAAGCTTGCAGCGGCACTCAAGGAGTGGGATTGGTTTATGCAAGCGCTCGGTGTGCGCAGTTTACAGCATGATCCGGTATCGCGCGATCTGGTGAAATATCCCGTGGAGTTGGGTGGCTATTATACGGTGCAATCAGACCCTACACAGGAGCGATACGGTTGCGTGCAGTTTTTCTCAGGTTTGCATATTCATCAATTACGTTCTACCGATGCGAAGCTGTCCGGCTACCGAGCACACTGTATTCATGCCGATTATGATTTGTATTGTCTGGTTAAACCAGAAAATCCCTCACGGCGTGAATCCATGACCGGTACCCTATTGGGAGTGAAGCATTTTTGGTCACCGCTGTTTCATGCGGTACAGAATTTTGTCAACAATCAAATTGGCTTACCTATGGTTCGACATGGCAGCCAAGAGCATCTTAGTCATAAGGATGACACCATTGATGTGTTCTGGCCTAATGGTGAAATCAGTACCCATAGCGGTGCCGAGGCGATCCGCGAATTGTATGCGCAACGCTTTGGCAACCGACAACCGGGTATGCTGTGAAAACCCGGTTATCTGTTTTTATTGAGTGACCTTTGTATGTTTATGTGGTCAAATTTAAGACCATCGATATTCCTTAGCTAAGACGTATGGGTGGTTACGAATGATTTAATTTGGGGGGGATATTATGCCTTTACCTTTAATTATTGTTGTAGGCTCCGTTGCGGGGAAAGCCGCTATTGCCGGTGTCAAAGCAGTGGCGGCAAAGAAAGCGGTCGCCGCAGCCGGTTATGGAACGGCAAAAGCTGCGGCAGGAAAAGCTGTAGCAGCAGAGGGAGCAAAAACTGTTTTTGCTAAAGCAGTCATTGAAGACATAGCAAAGACAGGCGTAATTGCCGGTGTTTCTGCAGGGGCTTGGGCCGCTGATAAAGCTTATAAAGGCTACTATGGTGATACTGACTTACAGGAGCACATAAAAGCCTTAAAACAGGCTTGTGATCGAGCGTACCAACGCAATCCGTGCTCTGTGCGTAAGGTCAGTAATGTTAACGGCGATATGTACCGCTTTACTTTGGATGATGATGAGTGGATGGACGCCATCACTGTCTGGATTAAAGGTCAGCAGGTGTTTGTCCGTATTGCAGATGAGAAAGGCGCTGTCGGTTTCCAAGAGGTGTTTCCTGGAGAAGTTTTGGAGTTTCTCATAGAGCAAGGCTTGGTTCCACGTTTGCCAAGTTGGAATCGGTGAGCGGTTCGTCATGAGCTGGATTCAGGCTTACACCGTTGTGCGAGACCGCAAACGCTGTGCCGTCATGCTCAAGGCGACAATAACTATCATCCAGACTAAAGACGAGCAAAAGGTGGAGTAGAATCCCCAGTGGACATTGAAGGGGAAGAGCACCAAAGCGGCGGCCAGCCACGGGGCGAATACATCACTGCGCTGGCCGCGTAACCGCACCAAAAACAACCACGCCAGCAGGCTTAAAGCCAGCATATACCCCATAAGACCGATGATCC
>PWUP01000076.1 GCA_003562535.1 Gammaproteobacteria bacterium
CGTCCCCCCGCTGCACGTCACCTTCCTCGACCAAAAGACTGATCTCGGTGCGCCGTTCGTTCAGCTTGGCAAAACTGTCCTCAGACTGGGTCTGCACGTCTAAATCGATAATCGCCCAGCGATCAAACTCCAGTTCGTCAGGCGGCCGGTACACTGCCCGCACTCCGCAATGGCGGAAGATTAAGCGGGCAGCGTGGCGGCTATTTGAGTCGAATCGGCTCATTCAGGAACAGTCAAGCCTTCGCGGACACTGATTCCGATAGTACCTAGAGCCACTTTCAGAGCGGCGCGTTTGGTGCCGCTGGCGTCGGTGGCAGGCCACATTAAGGCCGCTTCGGAGACTTCCGCATCTCGGGCAATGTAAGTGACCGGTGTAGCGGCATCTGTGGCGTCAGCGAAATACGCGGCAATGCCCGCAATCGATTCATCCAAGTCATCACTGCCATCTAGCGCACCGGCTGTGACCGCCAGTTCGCCCGTATCCCATATTAGGATATCGCCAGGAGTGACCTTTTGGGTTTCTTTGAGCACTCCGGTTTCCCGACTGCGCGAGCCATTGGCTTCACTCAACAGGAACTCTAAGGGATGCGCCCCTTCACGAACGAATAAATCAGTCATATCAATAGCCTCAAGCGCGGGTTAGTTTGATAATGGCACGCGGGCGCGTGCATAAATGGATAGGATTGGACTGCATCTCGATCTCGATGCCTTTGTCGAACTCCAGCATCCGAGCCTTGGAATACACCGGTAGGCCAATCGTGCCCGCTGCTTCCATGTAATCGGCAGGGGCGAACCGGGAGATGAATAACCCCGGTACTCCCGCAGGGACAAGATAGGCTTCGTCGTTATCAATGTAGGGCACGCTGTTAATCTTGCCGCGATAACGCTCCCAAGTGATGCCGCCAAAGTCGAAAGCATCCAACGGATTGCCGCGCATATCCGCCGCTTGCGCACTGCCTAAGTAGGTGTCGCGAACCTTGGCGTGGTCAATCAAATCTTTCCAGAAATTGATGCCACACAGGGCGCGCATTCCGGTAAACGGGACGCCGCCGAGTTCGTCTTCAGCCTTTTCCATGGCCTCGGTGACCTTGCCGCGAATGTTGGTGGTGGCGGTAGCGAAGACCATGGCTACGCTTTGCTGTGCCAAGCCCATCGCCGCAAACAGATCAATGATCTCGGTAGTGCCGTCAGCATCCAACACTTTACCTTTAAGCGCCCCAACGCGGTGCCATTCGTGAGTGGCTTCCAAGTTTTGGCGCTTGGTGGTCATGCGATCATTGCGCACCGACTCGATGGCCTGATTGCTGTCGTTAGTGCCAAAAGCGCGGACATTCAGCACTTCATCCGCATAAATGGTAGCGCGTTGCGGTAAATGGGTCGCGGTAACCGGCAAGCCTCGCCGCTTGTTAACATCAACTACATTGTCCTGCTTGCCTCCCCGAGGCTGGTTCGGCACCAGCATGAGCGACCCTTCCATGTACTCAATGACCGCAACCGTCGTCGGGATGCCCTGTTCTTGGAACAGCCCCAGTTGCCCTAAGCGACCTGGTACGAATGGCAGTTCATTGACAGTCTGCGTCAACTGCGTCGTGCCAAACAGATCAGGAGTAAATACATCAGTTAAAGTAGGCATGATAACCCTCGTTACACGTTAGAAAATAAGGTGTTTTGCCGTCTTTTGGCATAAACCTTGGTGAAATCATAAACCGGCGCATCGGGCTGCTTTCCGGGTGGTGTGGTGTCGATGTGTTGGTCGATGGCGGATTGGATGGCGGTGGCTATTAGGTGCATGTGGTGCGCTTGGACGCCGCTGGCGATCCATGCATCAGCATCGTCTAAATGCGCCGCTGCGCACACGTCCCGTAAAGCTTGGATTCTTGCTAATTCCTCATCGATCTGTTCGGGAGTGGGTTCGGGTTGGCGACTCAGGAAACCGGCCAAATGGTGGGCCGCATTGGCCGTAGTGAAGCGCTCAGCCAGTGCGGTGGCGTTCAGCGCTACCGGTGCGGCCGCAGGTGGCGCTACCGGTGCAGACTTGGGTTGCAGCGATTGAGGCGCGTTCTTGAACCGATCCAGTGAGCACAGCGCGGCGATCTGGATCGCGTCTTCGATCTCGTCCGCCAAGCCAAAGCCTACGGCCTCTTCAGCGGTGAGCCACGTCTCCTCGCTGAGCATGGCGGCAATATCCGCAACCGTGAGGCTGTCTTTGGTCTTGCGGTGATAGGTGTTGACCAGTGCGGTTTTGATGCTGTCTAACACATCGCTCATATCCCGCATATCATCCGCTGTGCCCATAACAAGCCCCGAGGGGTCGTGGATCATCAGGAAGCTATTAGCGGGCATCACCAGCTTATCAGCGGCCATAGCAATGACGGATGCAGCACTGGCGGCAATACCGTCCACTGTGGCAGTAACCGTGGCGGGATGACGGCGCAGCGTGTTGTAGATCGCTAAGGCGTCAAACACACTCCCGCCGGGACTGTTGATGCGTAAAGTGAGGTCGGTTGCGTCGCCCAAGGCTTTAAGCTCGCGGGCAAAGTCTGCCGCTGTGACACCCCACATGCCGATTTCATCGTAAATCGAGATTTCAGCCGTATGCGGGGATAAATTCTTGATCGAATACCAGCTTTTCATTGGTCGTCAAATCCTTCAAGTGGAGTCTGTTCGGTGGGTGATGGGAGGGTGGTGTAGGTTAATCCCAGAGATTCGGCGCGATCTTGATCCAAGCGGTTTTCCGCATCAATATCGGCCGCATCCCAGCCGCGCTGAGCCACCCAGCGCGTGCGTGAATCAAGACCGGCGTTGATGGCCTGCACAGCGGCCTCGACATCCTGAACGGGGTGGATGTATGGCCAACCCTCAGGCTGAAATTCCGCTGATTGATAGTCTGATCGCCGGTCGGCATATCCAGGGGCGGCGACTTGTCCGGACATGACGGCGGCATCGACAAACCATACCCACAGCGGTTTGAGCACTTGGGGGATGGTGAGATGCCACTGGCTTTGTTCGATCACCCGACGGTATTGATTCAACACAACGCGAGCGATGCGGTCGTTGATTTTGCCCCAATCGCCAGAGATTACTTCGTAGGGCATACCCACCGCAGCGGCAATACCCATAAGCTGATGGCGGACGAAATCGGCATAGCCTTGTCCTGTGACGTCGCCATCAAATAGCGTCACATCTTCACCCGGGTCAAGTGCAGGAAAGCTGCCCGGTTCGTGGCGCATAATCGGCGCACCGTCCGAGTCAACTTGGATCGGCTCACCGGTGAACGGATCGTACCGCCATTGCTGTTCATCCACGTAGGCGGGATACGCTCTCCGGATCACGCCCGTATAGGCGGCGCGTATCTTTTTTCTTTCCAGCTCGGCATCGTCATACGCATCAAAATCGCGGGCCTTAATCAGCGCTTGTAGTGTCCATGGTATACCGCGAATCTGTCCGGGTCGCAAGGGTGCGTAGTGGTGGATCACGTCCCGCGACGGTATAGCGATACGCTGCCCCGCGTTAGCCGCTGTGGGGTAATCACTGGGATGTTCGGCAAAAAACCAATAGCGCAACCGCTGGCCACGCCGGTTAAACTCGATCCCCTGCTTAACGTGGCGGTCGCCGGTGCGGTGGTCAAAGTCGGTGGGGCATTGTTCGGCCTCAATCGCCTGCACTTGCAACGGCATGACTAAGCCTTGGCGGGCGTAGTCTCTGCGAATCCGGCGGCGCAGGAACACCTCTCCTGCTTCGACCCGAGAGCGTACCAGTAGGGCCACCAAGCCGTCTAAATCCAGCGAGGCATCGGCATCAGCCTGCCCTATCCAGCGTTCCCAGAGATCGTTGATCTGCTCTCGGAAGGGTTCATCGGTGGCGCGACTGCGAACTTGGATGGACGTGCCGACTTCATCCGCCACGCTCTGTCGAATACAGTTGGCAATCCATGGGTTATTGCGAGCGGCGTCACGGGAGCGGTTGCGTAAAATCTGCGCTTGGCTCAACACAACATTGGGGCCAGCATTCGTGGCCGTCCAGTTATTGCGCCGTCCTAACCCGCCGGATTCATACGCCGAGTTCTGGAATTGAAACGATTTGAGTACACCCATCAGCGAAGACCTTTAGAGAAACGACTGCGGTACAGCTTGGGCGGGTTGCGCCCGTGCTGGGTGCGGTATAAACACCGCTCAACTCTAGCGATTTCATGCTGCAAGTTTTTAATTCCAGCGGCTTGGAATTGGGTGTCGCGATCACCGTGCCGCACTCTCACCACTGACCCGGTGGTCAGCAGCTCCTGATAGGCGGCTTTTAGCTTGTCTAAATACTCTTGGGTGCAGTCCATCAGAAACGCATCCTAACTTTGCGCTCTTTGAGCGATTTTTCTGACAAAGGTTCATTTTTTTGCGAATGAATGAACGACATACGCGGGTTAAGGATGCGCAAGGCGGCCAAGGCGTACACCGCACAGTCGAGTGCTTCGTTGCGCGGGCGAGTTTTAACCCACTCCTTTGACGGGAAGCCCCGGCGGAACTTGGTCACCAGCTTTTCACCCGTGATCTGGGCGGCATATTCCTCACCGAATAAGACATGACCGGCGGGGATGTGCCAGTAGCCCGGCCCTGGTGCAGTGTTCTGGAGTCGGGACATGATCAGCGCCTTGGCGGAGTCCACACCGACGGTGTACAGCGGCACTTGGCGGCGTTCGCGTCCGGTGCGCTTTTGCGTTGGGGCTGAGGCAATCGGTCGCCCTTCACCCGCCACCCCTTTGATGGCGTAGATTCGGCGAGTCAGGCGGGTTTTAACCCAGTCATAAACGATCTGGGTATGATGCCCGCCGGAGTCGATGCAGGTAGCACTAATCGGTAAGCGGCTACCGCTTTCATGGGTATAAGTGGCGCTTAGTGCTTGATCGAGGCTAGTCCACACATCGGCTTGGTTGGGGTCGCCGTACAAGGGCAGCATATCAATCGCCCAGGTCTCTTCACCTTCACCGTAGCCGTAGATATAGACTTCCAATCGGTCAGCCTGGACATCGAC
>PWUP01000134.1 GCA_003562535.1 Gammaproteobacteria bacterium
CACATCAGTATAATGATTGCTTATGCAAACCACCCCTAAGGGGATGAGGAGGATGATAGCGGTACCATGACTGGTCAACAAGTGTTTCTCATTGTATTGTTGTTCATTGTCCTAGCGCTGTTTGCCTGGGGACGTTGGCGACATGATGTTGTGGCGCTGTTTGCCTTGTTTTGTGTAGTTGCCGCAGGGCTCGTACCCGGTGATGTCGCCTTGAGCGGTTTTGGTCATCCGGCGGTGATTACCGTAGCCGCCGTGCTGGTCATTAGTCGAGCGCTGCGCCACTCCGGTATCGTCGATCTGATAGCCACGCGCCTCACTGCTTACACGGAACACACCTTCACCCACATCGCCGTACTGACAGGTGCAGTTGCGCTGGCCTCAGCATTTATGAACAATGTCGGTGCTTTAGCACTGCTGCTGCCCGTAGCCATGACCACAGCGGCGTACCGTGACCGCTCACCGGCGTTGCTGCTGATGCCCTTAGCGTTTGGCTCCCTGCTGGGCGGTATGCTGACGATGATCGGCACTCCCCCAAATGTGATTATCGCGACTTATCGGGCGGATCTGCTGGGTGAGCCGTTTGGCATGTTTGATTTTACCCCAGTAGGTGGAGTGATTGCCTTGGTCGGTATCGCGTACATTGCGCTGCTGGGCTGGCGTCTGATTCCGCTGCGCAAGTCACAGAAAAACAATAATAAGCGCTTTGAAATTGGCGATTACATTATGGAAGTGCGGGCGACGGAAAAATGCAAACTCATCGGCAAACCCTTGCGTGAAATTGAGCGGTTAACCCGAGACGAAGTCACGCCCGTCGGTGTGATCCGTGGCAAAGATCGCTATATGCACCCTGCCCCGTGGCGACGAATTAATGTTGACGATTTGCTCATTGTGAAGGCCGATCCTGTGGACCTTAAAATCTTAATTGATGAGCAAAAATTAGAGTTGGTTGCCAGCCGTGCGGCCAAGTTGAAAGAAGTCAATGTTGAAGATTTACGGCTGATTGAGGCCACAGTCATCCCAGACTCCCCTTTAGAAGGCCGCAATACCGGGTTCTTGCGGCGCAGCAGCGGGCATTCGTTAAGCCTAATTGCCATTGCCCGCCAAGGCAAGTCGATTCGTACCCGTCTGCGCGAGCAATTTTTCCAAGCGGGTGATGTTCTGCTCCTCCAAGGCGACGCCGATAGCTTGCACGATCATCTGAACAATCTCAGTCTGGCCCCTCTGGCTGAACGTGAACTGAATTTAGATCAAACCCGTCGAGCCGGTCGTGCATTGGCTATTTTTGGGATTGCGCTGCTAGTGAGTGTGTTGGGCTGGCTACCTACCGCCGTCGCGTTTATCGGAGCGATTCTCGGTTTTCTGCTGTTCAATGTATTACCACTTAGAGAGTTATATCGCGATATTGATTGGCCGGTCATTGTCCTACTCGGAGCGATGATCTCAGTCGGACAGGCATTGCAAGATACGGGGACTACGGAAATTATTGTCTTCAGCTTTCTGAGCGTGACTGAGGCGTTACCGGCATTGGCGATTTTGGCGCTGGTGATGGTTATGACTATGGCACTGACCGATATCATCAATAATGCAGCCACCGCACTGGTCATGGCGCCCATTGCCGTGGGCATCGCCCAGCAGCTTGGGGTTAATCCTGATGCGTTCTTAATGGGAGTGGCCGTCGCGGCGTCCTGTGCATTTTTAACGCCTATCGGTCACCAATCCAACACGCTGGTGATGGGACCGGGGGGATATCGTTTTGGAGATTACTGGCGTATGGGGTTGCCGCTGGAGATACTGATTATTGTGGTGGGTGTACCGATGATTGCCCTAGTCTGGCCGTTGTAAGCACAGCATTAGGTGCTCGCGCCGAGGGCGAGCGCAAGCACCCAAAAATCACTCGCCAGAGTGAGAATCAGACCAATTCGCTGATTCTGGCTTCAGCAGCCCCCACTGCATCACTGGCAAAGCGTGATTCAATCTGCTCGGCTAAATTACCTAAAGGTAATTGTCCAACATCAGCCGTAACTGTCGGTTCTAGTCCGGCGGCTGGCTGAGCCGGTTCATCAGCAGACAGTACATTACTGCTCATGGCATCTTCGAGCGCCATGTTAAGACGCAGTTCCGCAACCAACTCGGTGTCGCTGCGCCCTGTGGGACTGTCAAAATTGCTCTGCTGTTCGTTATTGTCACCCTCTGGCTGAGTTTGCTCAAGCTCGACAATAGGCCGCTCAAACTCGGTTACTGTTGCCGTACCGCCGCCACCTGGCACAGCAATCGGTTCAGGTCGAGCCAATGGAACCGTCGTGTTCGGGATAATGTTCGGCGGAGCCATGAATGGTGTGTCAATGTTCATTGTGTGCCCCTCTTACAGTTTTACAGCCTCTCACAAAGATACTCAATTGGACATTCCAACGAGTGCATTAGTTTCCATACACGAATTGTAGCAGAATGGCCAGAAAAATCTACAATACTGGGTTACAGAGTTACGCCCCACGTTGTTTGCTAATCTGAGCACGCTCAAGCGTTAAGATGGCGCGCAGTAAGGTTTGTTCCATCTGCGGGGATAATGCGGTAAAGCCCGCTCCGATGTGCAGGCTATTTTTAAGTTGTCCACGCGGTGGATGAATGTGGCGAATTTCTGCGGTGCCGGTGATGGTCTGCTTACCAGGCAACTCTAAAGCACTCACTTTAATATGATCGCCTTTATTCAAAGCGCTATTCACGGGCAGCAAGCAACCAAAGCCGCCCAAAGAGACATCGAGCAGACGCCCAGAGAATAGCGCGGCATCCTCAACACGGGTCAGGCGCACATTTAAAGACTGTTTCGGTCCGATGTGTACCCGAAAAAACGCTCGTTTCTGCTGATAATCAATCCATTCTGGTAATCGTGCACGGTAGAACGCAATCCCATCTCGCGTATCAAAACTCACCACTTGGGCGGCAAAATGGGTCGGCACACCGTCAAGCACACCCACCACATGCAGGGTGCTGTCTGGTTCGACACGATCATGTCCAGTGCGGGGCACAAGCTCGTCTAAATAAATGCGTTCCCGTTCAGGATCAACTTTAAGTAGCGTAGTGCTGTAATACTGCGAGCCTTCATCAACACGAGCGCTGAGTAGCGCTCGCTTAGATTGGAGATTTTTGAGCAGACCGACGAGCCGATAAGGCTCAGTAGCGCGCTCGATACGGGTATCCTCTTCAGTGTAAGCCATTGGGATAACAAACGACTACGCTTTAGAGGAAATACGTTGTGATGCGCCGCTGGCAATCGCTTGACCGCGAGGGTCATACAACTCGGTGTCTGGATCCGCGCCGCGCAGCATCTGCAAGGCCGTTTGTACCTGCTGTTGTTGCAGGTGTAGCGCGCCCCCATTCACTTGATTAAGCTGTTGGCAACGCTGCATCACGGTTTGCAGTTGTTCCCATTGTGAGCGCAGTTGGGCATGGGAATCACAAACGTGCAAATACGCCTGCATACCTGCAGCGTCCGGGCTGAATCCGGCGGCGGCTAGCAGGGCATTCTGCTCTTGAGTCAGTTGCTCCAAGGACTCAGCAATATGCAGCTTATGAGCAACAGCCTGATTTAAAGCCTCCAATTCGCGTTCAGATAACGCAGCCGTTTCTTGCTCTAGCGCAGTTTCGAGCCAAGCGGCCTGCTGCACCATACGCGCAAGCAGTGCATTGAGTAATGTGGGATCAAAAGTTGACGTCATCATGGCTAGGCCATGATACCACATTAACCGGTTGCTGTGGGTCTCGTGGCATCAAGCGCCAATAATCGGTCGGCTATTTTGGCCGCATTCACTTGATAGCTACCGTCCTGAATGGCCTGACGTAAGGCCGCCACACGCTCCTGATCCACCGCAGGCTGATCATTAACGCTCTGGTTTAAATCACTCAGGCGACGTGCCGCGTTGGTTAGCGTGATCTGGTCAGCCGTCGTTTCGGAGCGACTTGGCTCTGACCCCCCATCGTTAAACCGCGAACTGCGATGGTTGTCAATGCCACGCCCCTCCTTCGCACCGCGCATTTGCTGTGCTTGGAGCTGTGCTAAGTTTTTAATTTCGACAGACATGGTAAAAATCCTCGGCGTGGGTTTTGCCCTGTGCTAGGTATTATATCGGCACGGCTTAGCAATACTTTAATCTTAAATTTACAGGCTCACACCGACGACCCCATAGGACAGCACAACGCCTTCCACGATCCGCAGCGACGACAGATTACGCACCCGGACTCGATCACCCCGCACACCATGATTGAGCGCCTCGCCTTCCATGCGCACACTGACGTTATCGGTTTCCGCTAACAGGATGACCCGTTGGCCACGTTGCACTAAACGCGGGGGTTCCACCATGCTCGGTGCCAATACCGTACCTACTTGTAATGCCCGCCGTAACACCATGTGCTCAGTGGCTTGTTTATCGGTCAAATAACCTCGGGTCAATTGGCTGAGGTCATGGCGTTCTAAGCGTAGGTGTGACAACTGCAACATCGTCCCCCGCGGCAAAGATTGGGTCAATACCAACACTTCCCCCAGCACCACAATTTCGACCGGAACGTAGAGTGTCCAATTAACCGGCCCGTTACAGCGCACACCGACCGTACTGCTGCCCAACATACGGCTGCCTGGTGCCAGAAAAGCCTCTAAGCCTTGTTCACAGGCGCGTAAGCGTAACCGTGAATCCAAACGCCCTGGGCGAACCGTAATCTCCCACGCCTCGTCGTGAGCGTCTTGGGCTTGCGCTAACATATACTGGGTGGCTGTGTGTAAAATGGTTTGATGCGGCTCGTAACCGGCGTGAGCTATGGCAGGCAATAAGCTCAACAGCAGCAACACAGCACGCCTGCATAGCAGCATAACTGTTCCTAAAAACCTAAACAAAGTTGCTCAGGATGGTTTTTCGGTAATTCGCTCTCCGTTGATAACACCCTTGCGGGCGAGCAACTGGGGTCCGGGTTCAGCAGTCCCAACCGAATGGCCGGTCAACACCGGCAACATGGGCGGCTTCAGCCGTCGA
>PWUP01000246.1 GCA_003562535.1 Gammaproteobacteria bacterium
CCATTCGGTTGGGACTGCTCAACCCGGACTCCAGTTGCTCGCCCGCAAGGGTGTTATCAACGGAGAGCGAATTACCGAAAAACCATCCTGAGCAACTTTGTTTAGGTTTTTAGGAACAGTCTTTATTATGCACCGTACACTATTAGCGATCACACTGTCTCTATGGTCATTGACCACAATGGCTCAACCTCAAGTGGTGGCCTCGATTTTACCGATTCATTCCTTGGTCGCTGGAGTGATGCAAGACATCACCGAACCGGAATTACTGCTGCGAGGGGGCAGTTCACCGCATGATTATCGTCTCCGCCCTTCTGATGTCCGCACCCTGAACCAAGCCGATGTGGTGTTCTGGGTTGGCGCCGAACTGGAAACTGTATTGGCTCGCCCCTTAGCACAAGCTCCGGCACAAGCCGTGGCCTTGATGGACACCCCAGGCATGGAGCTATTGCCACTGCGTGAGGGGGGATTGTGGGAAGCGCATGATCACGGTCATGGTCATGGTCATGACCACCACCATCATCACCACGGTGATGAGGACGCACACATCTGGCTGGAGCCAGGCCGTGCTGCGCTCATGGTTGAACACATTGCGACCGTATTAAGCGAGCATGACCCTACTCATGCTGAACAGTATCAGCATAATGCTGCCAGCGTTATCGCACGGCTGCATGCCCTAGAAGACGAGATCGTCGCAACGCTGGCCTCAGTGCGCACCATACCTTATATCGTCTTTCACGATGCGTATCAGTATTTCGAGGATCGGTTTGGTACTCTAGCGGTGGGTTCGATTACCCTCAATCCTGAACGGCGCCCTGGAGCGCGGCGAATTATTGATATCCGTCAGCGTATTGCTGAGCGTGGGGCGTCTTGTGTCTTCAGTGAGCCGCAGTTTGAACCCACTTTGGTGACCACCTTGATTGAGGGTACCGAGGCACGCAGTGGAGTGCTCGACCCGCTAGGGGCGACGCTGACCCCTGGCCCTGACGCCTATTTCCACCTGCTGAACGGCTTGGCTGAAGCTTTGCGGGAGTGTTTAGAGCCTAGGGTATAGTGGCTTTCATTGGCACTTACTGTCACCGCAGTTCAAACACGTTAAACAACCGTCCATCATAATCATGGCTTTGGTATGGCATCTGGCGCATAGGCTGGCACCCTCGGGAAAATCGAGATCAACGGCTTCGGTGTTGCGTTCATGGTCGCGGAGACTGGCCTCGTATTGGGCGCGTTTTTCGGCAATCAACTGTTTTTGATGCGGGTCGAGATCGTCGTCTTGTAGCATACCTAGAGTGCGCAGATGCGTTTCGACCACATCACCAATTTCCGCTACCAGCGAGGGCATGTATTTGCCGCCTTTTTTAAAGTACCCGCCTTTAGGGTCAAATACGGCTTTAAGTTCTTCAACCAGAAAGGTAACATCACCGCCTTTGCGAAATATGGCCGAAATGATCCGAGTCAAGGCCACAATCCATTGAAAATGATCCATATTCTTGGAGTTGATAAAGATTTCAAAAGGACGCCGGACTTCATGTTCAGTGCCGGGATTCAGCACTAAATCGTTAACGGTAATGTACATCGCATGCTCCGACAGCGGGGTTTTGACTTTATACGTCGAACCCATTAATACCTCGGGGCGCTTCAGTTTTTCGTGCATCTGTACCACATCGGCCTTGGTCGGTGTCGGCTCGGGCGCCGGTTCGGTTTTATCGGCTATGCGGTATTGGACAATTTTTTTGTCGATTTTGATCGCCATTATGGACACCCTCTACGGTTAATAACGGCCATAATACCCCTCCTTTAGGGCATCAAATAAATTAGCCGCTGTGTGGATTTCGCCGTCGTATTCAATAGGCTCATTGCCTTTAACCGTGACCTCACTGTCGTCTTCGAGAACAAAGGTGTATTGGGTATTCTCCAAATCCTGCTCCTTAACCAATACGCCTTGGAACGCTTCCGGGTTGAAACGGAACGTTGTACACCCCTTCAGACCCTGCTCATAAGCATAGCGGTAGATGTTTTTAAACTCTTCGTAGGGGTAATGGGTTGGCACATTCGCCGTCTTGGAAATCGACGAATCAATCCATTTTTGAGCGGCTGCTTGAATATCGACATGCTGTTTAGGGCTGATGTCATCGGCAGTGATGAAATAATCGGGTAATTGCTCCTCGGGCTTGTCCGAATACGGCACGGCGCGTGGGTTAATCAGCTCACGATAGGCCAACAGCTCAAAAGAAAACACATCGACTTTCTCTTTGGATTTACGTCCCTCGCGGATGACATTGCGCGAGTAATGATGCGCAAAACTTGGCTCAATGCCATTGGAGGCATTGTTAGCCAGACTGAGTGAAATGGTGCCGGTCGGTGCAATGGATGTATGGTGAGTAAAACGGCAGCCGGTTTCGGCTAATGCCTTGACCAATTCAGGGTCGATTGCAGCGACTTGCTGCATATAGCGGCTGTAGCGGGCGTGTAATATTTTGCCCGGTAGCCGATCACCGGCTTTTAAGCCATCCTGCACCATTTCCGGGCGTTTACGCAGCAGCTCCGAGGTAATTTCAAACTCTTGTTCCATGATCGGTGCCGGGCCTTTTTCACGCGCCAATGCTAAGCCAGTGCGCCAGCCGGTCACGGCCATTTCCTGGGTCACTTGCTCAGTAAATGTCAGTGAATCCGGCTCACCGTATTTCATCCGCAGCATTGTCAAGGTCGAGCCTAGCCCTAGATAACCCATACCGTGGCGACGTTTGGTTAAAATTTCATGGCGTTGCTGTTCCAGCGGCAGACCATTGATCTCGACCACATTGTCGAGCATACGGGTGAATACGGCGACCGTTTCGCGGTAACCCTCCCAATCGAACCCAGCGCGGTCGGTAAACGGATCGCGGACAAATTGGGTGAGATTGATCGAGCCGAGTAGACAGGATCCATAAGGGGGTAACATCTGCTCGCCACAATTATGGGCGTGCAGCCCATTGGCGTCGAAACAATGGATGCCGGGCACTTGGACATCATAGACCTCTTCGATGCCGTCCTCGATGACAGATTGCACTATGGCGGTGAAGCGTTCGTGGAACAGTTTTTCTGAACAACTTTCAATTGCATCATACAGAGCGTGTCGCTTTTCGTCTGAATCAAAGCCAACGCTATTCTCGAACTCCTTCAAGTTATCACCAGCGATGTAAAGTTCCTTTTGACTGGCATGAATATTCGAAACTATGCCTAGTCTCAAAAGCATCCGCTGTATGCCTTTCAATAGAGCAACAGTCGGCATTTTGAGTCTGATACTGTAACCAGAAAATTTATCTTGAGATAAACCAGCATTTTTCTCAAAGACGCCACGCAAGAAACCACCATAAAAATCGCTTGATGTGTTCTCAATTGCTGGAGTTATGACTGGAACGCTAGATTTCAAGCCAAAATCATCAGTAAAATCAAGTATTAAGAAAGCCAGATCATTCTCATTGCTTGAATAGTTCAGCGGTTCGAGCTTAGCTGCATTAGAACCTTTTGTTGCATAAAGCTTGTACGGTTCATGACATTTTGCAGCGATAAAAGCCTGTCCAAGCACAATTCCTTCAATATCTCCAAATCGACCAGGCCATTTGTTGTGTGTTCGATGATTATTCAGCAAAATTTTATCATTTCTTTGAAGCTCACCAGCAGCACACCATTGGGTAGTAGGTTTTCCATGTGCATAACCAGTGACTTTTAGAATTTGATGATCAGATGTCAGTTTGAGACTAAAGCCCTGTTTAGTCTCAAGTCGAAATACTCGTTTACGAGCGGTAAAAAAGAATCCTTCAGGCGAACTCACATGATCTTGACCGTCGATACGAGCTATAAAGCCTTTGCCAATCAATTTCCTGACCTGACGTGGTCCCTCGCTGGTGTGAACCCAGGTATCCGCAGTGACACAGGGGTTGCTCGCACGGATAGTCTCACACCACCAGTTGTTGTTCATTTCGTTAACGGTATCAATCAGAATGAACCCGGGTTCGGCATAGTCATAGGTCGAGTTCATGATCAGATCCCACAGCCGTTGAGCGGGCACTGTGCGGTAGATTTTGCACGCGACTTTGCCATCGGTACGCACTACTAAATCATCGTGAATCGGCCACTCACGCCAGATGACGTGTTCAGGATTGTCTAAATCGATGGAGTCATCGAGTTCGTTTTTCCGCAGTGGGAACGCCAAAGGCCAGTCCGTCCCGGCATTGACCGCTTGCATGAACTCTTCCGTGATTAATAAACTCAGATTAAACTGGCGTAAACGACCGTTTTCACGCTTGGCGCGGATGAATTCCAACACATCGGGGTGACCAATATCAAACGTGCCCATCTGTGCACCACGCCGCCCACCCGCTGACGACACGGTGAAACACATCTTGTCATAAATATCCATAAATGACAGCGGGCCGGAAGTGTACGCTCCAGCGCCGGAAACATACGCACCACGAGGGCGTAAGGTGCTGAATTCATAACCAATACCAGAACCAGCTTTTAACGTCAATCCCGCCTCATGCACCTTATGCAAAATATTGTCCATCGAATCGCCAATGGTGCCGGACACGGTGCAATTGATCGTGCTGGTGGCTGGCTTATGGGCTAAAGCCCCAGCATTTGAAATAATCCGGCCGGCGGGAATGGCACCTTGGCGCAAGGCCCATAGGAATCGTTCATACCAGTGTTCGCGTAGTTCTGGCGTAGCTTCAACATCGGCTAAAGCATGAGCCACACGCTGATAGGTAACCTCTACGTCGGTGTCGATAGGCTGCCCTTCTTTGGTTTTTAAACGATATTTTTTATCCCAGATGTCCTGCGATGCGGGCTGCAAAGGGATATCAGTGATTTTTACCGGTTCAGGGGCAGTCACCGTACGTAGATGCGCTGATTTCATCTCATTTCCTCAAAATCTCAACGTGAGTCAGTATCATTTGATGCTGCGGACACCCTAAAATGGGCATGACAACGATTTAACTGACCTAAATATTTCAGGGCAAG
>PWUP01000108.1 GCA_003562535.1 Gammaproteobacteria bacterium
CCACGCGCCGAGGGGCCGACCGCGTTTGTGTCTATTATGGAAGGATGCAGCAAATATTGCAGCTTCTGTGTGGTGCCCTATACCCGTGGTGAAGAAATCAGTCGCCCCTTCGATGATGTGATTGCTGAGGTTGTCGAGTTGGCCGCCCAAGGGGTGCGCGAAGTGAATCTATTAGGACAAAACGTCAATGCCTATCGCGGCCCCATGCACGATGGCGCTAGCGCGGATTTAGCCTTGCTGATTCATTATATCGCCGCCATTGATGGCATTGACCGAATTCGTTTTACCACCTCACATCCTTTGGAATTTTCTGACCGCCTGATTGAAGCATATACCAGCGAACCCAAACTGGCGGCGCATTTGCACCTGCCAGTGCAGTCCGGCTCAGATCGGATCTTGGCCTTGATGAAGCGCGGTCATACCGCGTTGGAATATAAATCCAAACTGCGGCGTCTCCAAGCGGCTCGACCGGGGATCAGTCTGTCTTCTGATTTTATCGTGGGTTTCCCCGGTGAGACCGCAGCCGATTTCGAGGCCACCTTAGCGCTGGTGCGTGAGATTGGCTTTGATACCAGTTTCAGCTTTGTGTACAGCGCTCGCCCGGGCACGCCAGCCGCAGAGTACCCCGACGATGTGCCGCTGGAAGTGAAAAAAGCTCGGCTCGCTCGCTTGCAGGCACAAATCACGGCGCAGGCCCAAGCGATTAGTGCGGCTATGGTCGGCACCACTCAACGCATTCTGGTCGAGCGGCCTGCACGCAAAAATCCCCAGATGCTGGCGGGACGTACCGAAAATAATCGGGTGGTGAATTTTTTCGGTCCGCCCGCTTTAATCGGCCATTTTGCCGAGGTCACAATCACTGAAGCCTTGCCGAACTCTCTGCGCGGTCGTCTTTTGACCTGTGCAGAGTTAGGATTAGACGTTCACCATGATGAGGTACTGAGCGCTTGATACCTGTTGCTATACCGTTGACTGAATCTGATGAGCAATCCGCAGAGTTGCTCCTTGAACCCGCTGATAATCGTCGTCTGGCCAATTTATGTGGGCCTTTGGATCGTAATCTGCGGCATATCGAAGCCCGTTTGAGCGTGACGATTGCTAACCGTGGCAATCAATTCCAGATTTCTGGCGAACCCGCTGCGGTGCATACGGCCAGTCGGTTGCTCGAACACCTTTATCAAGCCAGTGATAAGGAAAATCTTGAACCGGCCCGCGTGCATTTGTATTTGCAAGAAGCCGACAATCAACCGTCTGCGGATGACGTGGGCATGGAGCCGCATCCCAGCGTTCAGGATCACGACGAGCCGGTTAAAATCCGCACGCGCCGAGGTCTGGTTCGCGGGCGGGGGCTGGCTCAACAACGCTATTTACGCAATATTCTCAGTCATGATTTAAACTTTGGCGTGGGGCCGGCGGGTACGGGTAAAACCTATTTGGCGGTGGCCTGTGCGGTGGAAGCCTTAGAACGCAAAGAGGTGCGCCGTCTGGTGCTGGTGCGACCGGCGGTTGAGGCCGGTGAGCGGCTGGGGGTTTTACCCGGTGATTTAATCCAAAAAGTCGATCCCTATCTCCGCCCCTTATACGATGCGCTCTACGAAATGCTGGGTTTCGAGCAGGTGACTAAACTATTGGAGCGTAATGTGATCGAAATAGCGCCACTGGCCTTTATGCGCGGTCGGACCTTGAACGAATCGTTCATCATTCTGGATGAGGCGCAAAACACGACGGTTGAGCAAATGAAAATGTTCTTGACCCGACTCGGGTTTGGGTCTACGGCGGTGGTCACAGGTGATCTTACTCAAACCGATTTGCCCCGCCATTTAACCTCAGGTCTCAGTCAATCATTGCAGATTTTAGCGGACGTTAAGGGGGTGAGCATCACCCAATTCAGCGCCGCTGATGTCGTTCGCCATCCCTTGGTGCAGCGGATTGTCGCGGCCTATGATCGCTTTGATCAAGCTAACCAGCAGGCCACGTCCCGACCATGAGCCTTAATCTCGATTTACAGATTGCCCTTGACTGGCCCAACTTGCCGAACTCGGCAGCTTTTCAGCAGTGGGCAGAGGCCGCGTTAGCAACCCGCGACGCTCTCAGCGAGCTGACCATTAGAGTGGTTGATGAGGCCGAAATGACTTTACTCAATCACCGCTATCGGCATAAATCTGGGCCGACTAATGTGCTGTCTTTCCCCTTTGAAGCCCCCTTGCCCCAGTTGGATACCGGCTTATTAGGCGATGTGGTGCTGTGTGCGCCGGTGGTTGAACGTGAGGCCGCTTTAGCCCATAAAAACGTTGAAGCCCATTGGGCGCATTTGGTCGTCCATGGGGTGTTGCATTTGCAAGGCCATGATCATCAACAGGCCGAACAAGCGGCTGAGATGGAACGGATTGAGGCACGCATTCTCATGGCCTTGGGTTATCCCAACCCCTATAGCGATTCGTTGTGATATGACGCACTACCGTCGTCCCCGTCTCAGTGGCGATGTCTTAGCCTTGCTGACGGGTTTGATTCTGGTATTAAGTTACGCACCGTTTGGCCTCTACTGGTTAGCGCCGCCCTTGTTGGCGTTACAAGTCTGGTTATGGCAAGGACTCTCCCCGCAGCGTGCCGCCGTGCGGGCGGGGTTATTCGGCGTGGCCTTGTACAGCTATGGGATTTGGTGGGTGACCATCAGCTTGTATGTCCACGGCAATGCCCCGCTGGTGTTTGCCGTACTGGCCACCGCTTTGCTGGCCATGTACTTAGCGCTGTATCCGGCCCTGACCGCTTGGTTGCTGAACCGCTTTTGGCCCCAGCCGGGTGTGATCCGCTGGTTGCTGGCTTTTCCCATACTGTGGCTGTCATTGGATTGGGTGCGCAGTTGGTTGTTCAGCGGTTTTCCTTGGCTGGCCTTGGGCTATGCTCAAACCGACAGTGTCTTGGCTGGATTAGCCCCATTAGGCGGTGTATTACTCACCGGCTGGGCGGTGCTGCTCAGCGCTGGTCTGCTGTTGCTGAGTTGGCGCGGACCGTACCGACCGTTATGGCCTGTGGTGCTGGTGGGACTGTGGTTGGGTAGCAGTCAACTGGCCAAAATAGAGTGGACTGAGCCTGCCGGTGACCCTCTACCGATTGCGATGATTCAAGGCAATATCGAACAGGGTCAAAAATGGCAAGACGGTAATTTAGAGCGGATTCTATTGCGCTACAGCTCACTGAGCATTGAGGCTGCTGCCGACAGCCGAGTGATTATCTGGCCGGAAACCGCCATCCCGCTGTTCATCGAGTATTTAGACCCAGAGTTTCTCATGGCTCTGGAAACCCACGCCGAAGAAAACCGGGTTGATTATCTCATTGGGGTGCCCTCAGGGAATTTGGACACCGGCGTTTATTACAACGCCATGTTGGCGGTGGGCACCAGCGACGGACTGTACCGCAAACAACATTTGCTGCCCTTTGGCGAGTATTTACCCTTACGGGTGCTGTTTGATCTTTTCCATCGCTTTGTCACCATTCCCATGGCTGACTTTACGCCCGGTGCGGCTGACCAGCCTCTGTTACAGGCCGGGGGGTATCCGGTAGGGGTGTCGATTTGTTTTGAAGCGGCGTTTGGTCAGTTGATTCGCCGTACTCTACCCGAGGCCGCTTATTTGGTGAATGTCAGCAATGATGGCTGGTTTGGCGATACCATTGCTCCGGCTCAACATCTGCAAATCGCTCGGTTACGCGCCATTGAAAACCGCCGCTGGTTGGCACGCGCGACCAACACCGGCATCACTGCCTTGGTCAATCCACAGGGGCAGATTGTCGAGCAAATTCCCCAATTTCAAGCCGCTATACTGCGTGGTGAATTAATCCCCATGCAGGGAACAACGCCTTATTCGCGTGTCGGGGATGCGCCGGTACTGCTGGTACTGTTGCTGCTGGGTGGGCTAGCGGGAGTGGCTGCACACCGCTCCAGCCGGATAAAGCGGTAAGCGTAGGGGTTACGGTCATCCGCACTATGCTCACAGCGCCACACCTCGCGCCATAGCTGTGGGTCAAGCATTGGGAAATAACGATCCCCCGGCAGCGTGACATCCACCTCGGTCAGTTCGATGCGCTGGGCCAGTGGCAAGGTCTGGCGGTACAATTCGGCACCGCCAATTACCATCAACTCGGGGGCGGTACCGGCTGCTTGCACCCCCTGTTGCACGGAATTCACCACGCAACAGCCCGCAGCAGAGTAGTCTGGATCACGGCTGAGCACAATATTGTGCCGCCCCGGCAAGGGACGGCCAATGGAGTGGTGGGTCACCCGCCCCATGAGCACCGGTTTACCCCAGGTCATCTGTTTAAAATGCCGCAGATCGGCGGGCAAATGCCAAGGGAGCTTGCCTTGGTGACCAATCACTCGGTTGCGACTTACCGCAACAATCAGGGAAAGAATTGTCATTTACAGAGTCTATTCGCTATCTTTAGCACACAGAGGATGGGAGCGCAGGGTTATGAGTGATCCGGTACGCAGTCAGTATACTATGGGCAGCGCCATGTTTGTGGGCATGTGGGTGATGTTGCTGATCTTACTCACCCTGTTTTTTCAAGGCTGGTTGCACAGCGGTGATAACCCCAACCGAGGTTTGGCCAGCTATGATCCCGACGGGCTAGGCGAAGTGGTGCTGGAACGCAACCGCAGTGGACATTATATTGCACCCGGGTTTATCAATGGGGAACCGGTGCAATTTTTACTCGATACCGGGGCGACCGATGTCAATATTCCCGCCGCGATTGCCAGTCGCATTGGCCTCAGCCGTGGTCAAGCCCAACGGGCAATGACCGCCAACGGCGTCATTACGGTGTACCGCACTCAGTTGGATGAAGTCCGCCTCGGGAATATTGCCCTGCCGGATGTGCGCGCCAGCATTAACCCCCATATGCCGGGAGATATTGTCTTGCTGGGTATGAGTTTTATGCGTGATCTGG
>PWUP01000216.1 GCA_003562535.1 Gammaproteobacteria bacterium
ATAAAGTAGCGGCACGGGGCGCTCTTGGGTAATGTAAAGTTTCTTGTACTCACCAACACCGAGAGAGACCCCGATGCCGCTGCTAAGCAGTGTACTATTAAAGATAGACGTAAGCCAACCGTTGCAACGTTTTATCAACGAATTATTGGTAGCTATTGCTGATCGTTCCAGGGCGGTCGACGTTTCGCAACTCGCGCAAGACGGGTAAGCTTTTCAATTTATTCCTGACCCGCCGTGGTTAGGTTTGATGTGATAGGGCGGTAACATTATGCAAAAATTGATTTTTTTAGGATATAAAATTAAGAATTTGGTTTTTTTGACCCTTGTAATCACTTCTCTAGTCGCCTGCCGTGGCGTTGAGGAACCTACCGAGGTGGATTTAGGTATTCTAGTGGAACACCACTCTCAGTATTTGGGGCAAATTGTCACAACTTGGGGTGTATTGCGCACATTTAATCCGCCTCGACACTATTGGATTGAGACGCCTGATTTACAGCGAGTGGGTTTAGTGCCTGGCCATAAAGTGGAGCTTTATGTGGATCAGAGGGTTCAGGTCACTGGGCGGTTTAATATGATCGAGGGGGCAGGGCGGCAGCTTATGGTTGATCACATCCGTGTTTACCCATAAGTGTCCTGTGCAGGATTGCTTGAAATCGGGCGCACAGTGTGCGCCCGTAGTGGTAGCGCTTAGTCGTCTAACGTCATGGCTAAGAATACCGAACCGCCATCGCGTTGTATCAGCACTGAGATTGGGCGCTCTGAGGGCAACTCGCTGACCAGTTCCTCGAAGTGCTCGACAGTCTCGACCACTTGGTTATTCAGGCGCACGATGATATCTCCCTGTTGAATGCCCGCATCGGCGGCTGGGCCAGCGACGACCCGCGTGACCTGCACTCCGGAACGGACTTCATCGTCCGTCTCGGGTGCAGAAACCGTAATACCCAACCGATTATGTTGTGGCTGGCTGGGCGGTTCACGGGTTCGGATGACAGGATCTGAATCTTCAGGCAGCTCTTCAATGGTGACTTCGATCTGCTGGGTTTCACCCTCACGGAATACAGTAACTTGTGCCACATGACCGGGCCGGACTAAACCGACCACCGGAGGCAGCTCGCTGGAGCGGACGATGGGTTCACCATTAAACTCCAGAATAATATCACCCGCCTGAAAACCGGCCTTAGCGGCAGGGCTATCACTCATGACTTGGCTGACCAAGGCGCCGCGTGGTCGTTCCAGTCCAAAGGAGCTGGCAAGTTCAGCCGTGACTTCTTGGATCAGTACGCCGAGCCAGCCGCGAGCGACCCGACCGGTTTCGCGCAATTGCTCGGCGACATCCATGGCGACATCAATCGGGATAGCAAACGACAGTCCCTGATAACCGCCAGTACGGCTATAGATCTGAGAGTTAATGCCGATCACTTCGCCTTGCAAGTTAAACAGTGGTCCCCCGGAGTTTCCTGGATTAACCGCCGCATCCGTCTGGATATACGGGACATAATTGCCGCTGGGTAGGCTACGACCTAAACCACTGACAATACCCTGAGTGGCTGTGTAGTTAAAGCCAAACGGCGAACCGATAGCCAGCACCCATTGACCAACCCGCAACTCGCTGGGATCACCGATGGACACAAACGGTAAATCGCTGGCGTCCACCTTAAGCAAAGCAACATCGGTACGCGGATCCGTACCAATAATTTCTGCGCTGTATTCGCGGCGATCACTGAGCATGACGATAACCTGATCGCTACCCTCAACGACATGAGCATTGGTTAATAAAAAACCGTCGGGGCTGATGATAAATCCTGAACCGATGGACGCCGGTCGTGCGCGACGCGGTTGCTGACGCGGGGGCGCTTGTTGCTCGTCAAAAAACCGTCGGAAATAGTCGTAAAAGGGGCTGTCTTCCGGTATTGGTAAATCACCGGCTCTGGGAGAGCGGCTGCCATCACGCGAGGTGCTGATGCTGACAACCGCTTCGCGATTGTTTTCGATCAGTTCAACAAAATCAGGTTGGCTAACCGCCATAGCCCCTGTAGGAACCAGCAGTGGCAATAATAAGGCCACGGGGGGGATAAGCCACTTAACCATATACGGAGGTCTCCTAAAGTCTGTATGCTGCATGGATGATCCATTTGATGTCCCTTTCAAGACCGCCGTACTGGGTTTTGGTTCGTCAGCGTTCTAAAGTGAACAATAAATCCGCACTGCTGTGTTCAGCACTGGTGGTGGACTCTAGGGTGAGCATGGAGTTAATGGTATAGCGCAAATTAAAGATATTAACGGCTTCGAACAGACCGATGCCGTAACTGACGTATAAGCCGGGAGCGAGATAACGGCCAATGGTTACCGCTGTGTCATCGAGTTCGCTGCCAGCGTCAAAGCGAATGTCTACACCTAGGGTTTCGGACAAATCCCGAGTGAGGAAATTACCTCCGCGCGCACTCAGGGCAGCGGTGGCTTAAGCCAGCAGTTGGTTTTCCCCGGCTCCGCCCCCCGGCGGACGACCAAACAGCAGATAGGAGACGAGGCTGCTGTTGGCCATGGCGGGTGTGGAGAACAGCTCTAAACGAGGTTGTTGCAGCGTGCCCAACACTTGGGCACCAACCAGCACCTGACCGTTCTCAAACTGGCGTGAGACCCGCAAATCCAGACTGGGGTTATCAATAGGACCGGCGGAAAACAGCAAACGTCCGCGTTCAATGGCTAAGTCTTGGCCATAAATCGTGTAATCACCCGCGACCACTTCTAATGACCCCGAACCCCGAGGGGCCAGTTCTGGAGTTTGTTCGATGATTAAATCACCGCGTAATTGACCACGGAATCCGACTGCTTCCACCCAAACGTCATCGCCCAGCACTAAGCGCAGTCGAGCCTGAATACCGCGACCGGCTGGGGTGGTGTCTGGGGCATCTGCGCCGACAAACACCACATCGTCTGAGGCAGTAATTCGGGCGTATTGCTGGGGTGGTGGAGCTAAGTTGGCTACGGGTACGGTCACTGTCCCAGTCACACGCACTTGTTCCGTGTCCATAATGACATTCACATCAGGGCTGATAATGACTTGAGAAAACGTATCGAGTACTAGAAAATCATCGCCTTGCACGGTAAGGTTGAGCGCTTCATCACCCAGCTGATAGCGGCCATCCAACCTAATCGTGCCCTCGCCAGAGTGAGCTTGGCCGAAAAACACAATCACGCCCCCGTCGTCGCCACGGGCGGTTAATTCGAGGTCGTCAATGCGGGTGCCCAGCTCGGGAATGCTCAGTCCCGCATCACGCAAGGTGATTTCTCCGGCAAGATCAGGACTAGGGAGACCGCCTGCAACCCGTAAATCCGCAGCCAGTTCGCCGGTGACGCTTTGTACCTGTGGCAGCAACTCGGGAACCAAGTCAAAGGGTTCAAGATTGGCCAATAACTGCCCGTTTAACTGAGGCTGTGTGAATAACTCAGTGATTTGTAGAGTGCTGCGGATCTGGCCTAGGGCTCCTAAGTCGATACTCAGTTCATTGCTGGCGGCGTCATTGTCCAAGCGACTGCTAAGACGACTGGCACCCAAATCCAGCTCAATGGGTTGGCCATTGATTTCCAAATTAACCTGACCGGCGCTGAGATCGACTTGTGCAGTTGCCTGGGGCTGACCGCTGGCGTCCACGCTGGCTTGCAGTTGGGCAGACAGCGCTTGATTGATGCTCACCGTGTCAGGGAGTAGATCGCTGAAGCGCGCCAAATCAAGTTGATCAAGGTTGAGGGTTGTCGTGCCTCCCGTGGTGGCTTCCCAACGACCATCGAGACACAATCGGCTGGGTTGACTGGCCAGACACAGCGGAGCCGCTAGACGCGCCTGATCGGCAGCGGCAGTGAGGCCGACGGCTTGGGCTAATTGCCAGTCACCCGCTAAGGTGTCGCGCAGATCGAAGCGAGTGAGTTGACCTTGCCAGCGTTGCTCGTCATCTAATCCACCTTGTAGCCCGAGGCCGAAGCGGCCTAATTCACCGGCCAGATCGAGTGTGGCATTATGGTTTTCGGGGGTGCCGCTGCCGTTGAGCGCCAGACTCTCCCAAGCTTGCCCGCCCAGCAGTAAACCGCGAGCTTGTAAAGCAATCTGCGAAGTGTGTTCACCGCTGCTGTCAAGATTAATCTGGCCTTCGAGGGTTTGGATGCGTTGTTCGGCGATCACCATATCTGCCAGCGCCAGATCCAAAACCGCTTGTGGCTGCATTCGCGGACCATTGATCCGACCTTGACTGCGCACCATGCCACCAGCCTCAGGCAGGAGTTGTGCCAGTTGGGGGATATCAATCTGGAAGGCTAAGTCCCACTGATCCGCTAAGTGGCCGCGTGCGTTAATCCGCGCTTCGCCGGTGTCCAGCCGTAACTGATCAATGGTGAGATCTTGGCCAGCGAGTAGAGCGTGGAGTTCGGCGTCCAGCGGGTAACCACTGAGTTGTCCAGATAATTGCGGTAAATCTAGGGTTAGAGTGAGCTGTTCGTCTTGCCAGCGTCCCTGAGTATTCAGAACGACATCAAGACTACCGGGCAGTTCTGGCCAATGTACCCCAGGATTTAAGGCGCTGCCGTTTAAGTCCACCTGCCAACTGAGCTCAGGCTGCCAGCGGGCGTGGCCTTGGGCATTGAGGGTGCCATCTAAAGTTTGACCGTGCACTTCAAAGTGCTCCAGAGCTTGGCTGGAACCGTGTCCCTGCAATTGCCAAGTACCGCTGGGAATATCGGCACCCTGAGCCGTTGCTTCGAGTAAAAACCGATAGTCTTCTAGGCTGCCGCTGAATTCAAACTGTCCCTGCGGACTGGCGTATTCCATGACCCCACTCGGCGGCCAGACCAGATCCTGCCACTGACCTTGAACGCTGAGCGTCTGTTGCATGA
>PWUP01000014.1 GCA_003562535.1 Gammaproteobacteria bacterium
AGGTCAGTACCGCAGCCAGTTCGGTCGTGATCCCTGCCTCATGGTCACGCTGGCGCTGGGTCAAGTAGCCCGCCACTAACATGGCAAAAACGCCAATGAATCCGGCAAAAATCAGCCAGGTTGCCTCATACTCTAGCGCCGCATAGCTGGAAATCGCGCCGAGTAAGGCAAACAGCACGAAATCGCGGATGCCGGTTGCCGTATCTTTTTCGCGCAATTCGCGTTCAAGCCCGATCAAAAAACCCAATACAGCAACCAGGCCAAATTGTAAAAATAACTGCATTAAATCGTCTTGTGGCATAAGAGTGTCCTAGATGAGCCGATAAACCGATTGAGAAAAACAGTTCGTATTGAGTCGATGGTTAACATGACATAATTTAGGGCAAGCCACTGTACACGATTTTTTAATAATTCTGAAATGCACGTTAAAACCAACAGATGTGAGGCTCAACAGACTATAGACGCTGGCTATCCACTAACACAGGGCGCAGTAACCGTCCCGTGTGACTGTGGGGGCAGGCGGCCACTTGTTCGGGGGTGCCGGTGGCGACAATCTTACCACCTGCCTGACCGCCTTCAGGGCCGAGATCAATAATCCAATCCGCCGTTTTAATCACATCGAGATGGTGTTCAATAATGACCAAGGTGTTACCCCGGTCGCGCAACAGCCACAATACCTTGAGTAATTGTTCCACATCCTGAAAATGTAAGCCGGTGGTGGGTTCATCGAGAATGTATAAGGTGTTGCCCGTATCCCGCCGCGCCAGTTCACGAGCTAATTTAACCCGTTGCGCTTCGCCGCCGGATAACGTAGTTGCCGGTTGGCCTAAGCTGAGATAGCCGAGTCCGACGTCGATTAGGGTTTGCAAACGCTGGTTGATGGCAGGCACGGCTTTAAAATACCCCAGCGCCTGGTCAATACTTAGAGCTAGGATGTCTGCAATAGACACACCTTTGTAACTGATTTGTAATGTTTCGCGATTAAACCGCTGACCCTGACAGACATCGCAGGGTAGATCAGCATCGGGCATGAAGGGCATCGCCACTTTAATCACCCCATCGCCTTGGCAGGCTTCGCAGCGCCCGCCTTTAACATTGAAACTGAAGCGGCTGGGGGTATAACCCCGCGAGCGAGCCTCGGGGGTGGCGGCGAATAACTGGCGAATCGGTTCAAATAATCCGGTATAGGTTGCAGGATTGGAGCGTGGGGTGCGCCCGATGGGACGCTGGTCGATGGTAATGATTTTATCAATTTGTTCCAATCCTTCTACGGCTTGGCAAGGAGCGGGCAGGGCGCTAGCGCCGTTGAGTTCCCGAGCGATATAGCGGTACAGCGTGGTGTTGATTAAAGTCGATTTGCCGGAACCCGATACTCCGGTGACGCAGGTCAACACGCCCAAAGGAATCGCCACATCAATATCGCGCAGATTATGGCCGCTGGCTTTGCGAATAGGCAGCCAGCGCTTAGGTTTAAGTCGTCGTTCGGGCGCAGGAATACAGCGCTGAGCGGATAAATACTGGCCGGTTAATGAGGCCGGATCAGCGGCAATTTCAGCCGGGGTGCCAACCGCCGTGATGCGTCCGCCCTGAGTACCGGCTCCTGGGCCGATATCGACCACATAATCTGCCGCCCGAATGGTATCGGCATCATGTTCGACCACAATCACGGTGTTGCCGAGATCACGCAAGTGACGCAGCATAGCCAATAGCCGAGCATTATCGCGCTGATGCAGTCCAATTGAGGGTTCATCCAGCACATACATTACGCCCGCTAGGCCAGCACCAATTTGCGAGGCCAGGCGCAGGCGTTGCAGCTCACCGCCGGATAGGGTGTCGGCACTGCGCCCTAGGCTGAGATAGCCCAGACCCATATCGGCCAAAAACCCGAGGCGCGGTGTGATCTCGGCGACCAGGTGGCGGGTGATTTCACCCCGCCAGCCAGGCAGGGTCAGGTGTTGACACCAGTGCTGAGCCTCGTTGACTGTCAGGGCATTCACAGCGGGCAGATTGACGCCAGCCACTCTCACATGACGGGCTGCGGAGTTTAAGCGGCTGCCCTGACAGTCGGTACACACCGGCTCGCTGGGCAAGCCCTTGCAGGTCGGACAAGCGCCACGCGGGGTGTTAAACGAAAACATCGCCGGCTCCAGTTTAGCCAACTGATAACCGCACTGCGGGCAGGCAAACTGGGAAGTGAACAGCCAATCGGGCTGGGTACCGTCCAGCAGCGCCACTTTAGCCTGACCCTCACCCCATTGCAGTGCGGTTGCAAACGATTCCGCCAAACGCAGAGACTGGTCGGGGCGAACCTTACAGCGATCCACCACCACTTCGAGGATGGGCGCAGAGTGAGCGCTGACTATAGGGAGCGTATCGAGTTCAATCAGCGCGCCATCAATGCGCGCACGTACAAAGCCTTGACGCCGCAAATTATCCAATACGTCAGCCGGGTGAGTCATAGCCCCTTGCAGCGGCGCTAAGAGCATGATCCGTGTCCCTTCCGGCAGCGCCAAGACCTGATCCACCATCTGGCTGATTGTCCACGCCTTGAGTTCACTACCGTGTTCTGGACATTGGGGGATGCCGACTCGGGCAAATAACAGGCGTAAATAGTCGTAAATCTGGGTGAGCGTCGCCACCGTCGAACGCGGACCCGGGTTGCCGTTTTGCTGGCTGATGGCCAGTGCGGGGGTTAAGCCCTCAATGTGATCGACATCCGGTTTTTCCAAGATGCCTAAGACTTGGCGGGCATGCAGCGATACGGATTCAAGATAACGTCGCTGACCTTCTGCGTATAAGGTATCAAAGGCCAGCGACGATTTACCCGAACCCGAGGGGCCGGTAATCACAATAAGACGTTCACGCGGCAGATCCAAATCAATAGCGCATAGATTATGGGTGCGGGCGCCACGGATACGGATGCTCGGCTCTGGGTTGATCACAGGTGAGTTAGGCATAGAGTAAGGGCGGATGGCAGCGTGTTGAAATCGCAGTCAGCGAGGTTGAGGTTAAGCTGTTACTATAAGCGCCCAAGTTTCTACTAAGCAAAAGTTGTGGCTACGACGACCCAGTTAAACGACCAAACGGATGCCCTATTGCCCAGCGAACGCCGCGCGGCCTTGAGCTTGAGTTCGCTGTATGTGTTACGCATGTTGGGGCTGTTCATGATTCTGCCGGTGTTTGCGCTGTACAGTGATGAATTAACCGGCGCAACACCCTTGTTGATCGGCTTGGCCATCGGGGCTTATGGGCTGACCCAAGCCTGTTTGCAAATTCCCTTTGGGATGCTTTCGGATCGACTGGGGCGTAAACCCGTGATTATCGCCGGTCTGTTGATTTTCGCCGTTGGCAGTGTGGTGGCGGCGCTGGCGGATCATATTATCTGGATTGTGGTCGGGCGAGCTTTGCAGGGCGCGGGAGCCATTGCTGCCGCCATTGTGGCCTTGGCCGCTGATCTCAGCCGCGAAGAGCAGCGCACCAAGGTCATGGCGTTTATCGGTGTCAGCATCGGTATCTCCTTTGCGCTGGCGTTGATTTTAGGTCCTATTCTGAATACTTGGCTGGGCATTGCTGGGATTTTCTGGTTCACTGCCGGTTTGGCCGTGATTGGTATCGCCTTGGTCATGGTCTGGGTGCCGACACCGATTCGCAGTTGTCGCCAGCGGGATAGTCGTCCGGTGCCGGCACAGTTTCGGCGCCTGTTAGGCCACCGTCAGTTAGTGCGCCTGGATATCAGTATTTTTCTGCTGCATTTAGTGCTGACGGCCAGTTTTATGGCCATTCCCTTGGTGCTGCGCGACACGGTGGGTCTGGATCCAGCGTATCACTGGTTAGTGTATTTGCTGGTATTACCGCCCTCAGTGTTGCTGATGGTGCCGTGTATTATCATGGCTGAAAAACACCGTCAGATGAAAGCGGTGTTACTGGGCACTATCCTGAGTTTAATGCTGAGCGCCTTATTGTTCACGCAAGCGGCGGCGGGGTTATGGTGGGTGGGCATGACCTTGGTGATTTATTTCACCGCAGTGAATGTATTAGAGGCCGTGATGCCGTCTTTGGTCAGCCGCCATGCCCCGGCTGATGCCAAGGGGACGGCGCTGGGGATTTACTCCAGCAGCCAGTTTCTAGGTGCATTCAGCGGCGGTGCGCTGGGCGGTTGGTTATATGGTCTGTACGGTGCGGATGGGGTGTTTTTGGGTACGGCGCTGGTGTTGGTATTATGGTGGCTCATTGCCATGGGCATACAGCCGCCGCAACATCTCAGCAGTTATTTGCTCAAGATCGATGCGTTCAGTCCCACCGATGCCGAACACATTGCGGCAGCCCTCAGTCGCATTCCCGGCGTGGCCGAAGCCGTCGTAGTGCCGGATGAGGGCGTCGCTTATCTTAAAGTGGATCGTCGGCAGCTTAATCCTGCTGATTTGCAGGTATTCAATCCCGCTCATCCCTGATTCAACCACAGCATGAGGACAATACTATGGCGAGAGGTGTTAATAAAGTTATTTTAATTGGTAATTTAGGTGGTGACCCTGAGGTGCGTTATATGCCCAGCGGTGATGCCGTTGCCAATATCCGCATAGCGACATCAGAAAGCTGGAAAGACAAACAAACCGGCGAGCAACGCGAAATCACCGAATGGCATCGAGTGGTATTTTTTGGCCGCTTGGCGGAAGTGGTTGGCCAATATCTACGTAAAGGCTCTAAAGTGTATGTCGAGGGCAAGCTGCGCACTCGCAAATGGCAGGGGCAAGATGGCCAAGATCGTTACACCACGGAAGTGGTTGTCGATATCAACGGTTCAATGCAGATGCTGGACAGCCGCAGCAGTGGGGGCAGTGCTGATTTTAACAACCCCGTTCCGCCCAATAATCCACCGCCGC
>PWUP01000004.1 GCA_003562535.1 Gammaproteobacteria bacterium
GGTCGATAATTTCACCAAGGCGTCGCTCAGGGCTTCAACTGACCCTTGAACATCGGCTTTCAGCACAATGTTCAAAGTCGTTAACTTACCTTCTTCTAATTGATCAAACAAACTTTCCAATTTGGACTGCTGCTGTTTGGCCAGTTTGACTTCACGGAATTTACCCTGGCGAAACAGCGCGACTTCGCGGGCTTTACGTTCATCAGCCACCACTACCACATCGTCGCCGGCATTGGGCGTACCCGATAAGCCTAATAATTCGACAGGAATTGATGGCCCAGCGGTGTCCACAGATTGTCCGGTTTCATCCTGCATGGCGCGAACTCGACCATACTCCAGACCCGAGAGCAGCACATCACCTTTGTTGAGCGTACCACTTTGCACCAAAACCGTCGCCACGGGCCCGCGTCCTTTCTCCAAGCGTGATTCAATCACGACCCCTCGGGCAGCTCCATTACGTACCGCAGCGAGTTCCAGAACTTCGGCCTGCACTAACACCTGATCAAGAAGCTCATCAATACCCACACCCATTTTGGCCGAGACATAGGCGAACAAGGTGTCTCCACCCCATTCCTCGGAAATCACCTCGTACTTGGACAGCTCACTCTTGATCCGCTCCAGATCCGCTGCGGGTTTATCGATTTTGTTCACCGCTACCACAATCGGTACATCCGCCGCCTTAGCGTGCTGAATCGCTTCAATCGTCTGCGGCATCACGCCATCATCCGCTGCCACAACCAAAATCACAATGTCGGTGGCCTTAGCGCCTCGCGCCCGCATCGCGGTAAATGCCGCGTGGCCGGGAGTATCCAGAAACGTAATCATGCCCTTGTCCGTGCGGACATGATACGCCCCAATATGCTGAGTAATCCCCCCGGCTTCGCCAGCGGCCACCTTGGTGCGCCGGATGTAATCGAGCAAGGAGGTTTTACCGTGGTCAACATGCCCCATAATGGTGACCACAGGAGCGCGTGGCAATGCCTCACCTTGGCCTTGGGCGTCTGTGGCGGCAATTTCTTCCTCTAGGGTGTTTTCCTTAAGCAACACATACTGATGCCCCATTTCCTCGACCACAATGGCTGCCGTCTCTTGATCGAGCACCTGATTAATAGTCACCATACTGCCTAGCTTCATCAGGCTTTTAATGACTTCAGCCGCCTTAACCGACATTTTTTGCGCTAGATCGGCGACCGTAATGGTTTCGGGCAACGCCACTTGGTGGATAATCGGTTGTGTTGGTCGAGTGAACGCATGTTGATTTTGAGGCGTTTTCGGCTTGTTTTTACGCCCACGGCGGCGTTGACTTGTGCCCGTGGTGGCAACCTCATCCTCTACTTTAGGCTTACGACTGGAGCGCTTATTGGGCGCGGCAGAATCCCCTGTTGTCGCTCGACGGACGTTGCGCTTGTCGACCGTTTCACCATCGACCGCCCGAGTTTTCTTTGGCTTAGCCTCTTTACTTGCTTTGTTCGTTCTATTCGCTTTGGTTTTTTCAGCCATTTTAGCTTGCTTCGTAGAATCGTCATCATCCTCGGCTGGCGAAGAAGTCTCTTTACTCACCGATTTAACCGCCGCCGTTTCCGTGGGCTGCTGCGCGGGTTGCTGCGCCTGAGCAGGCTCAACAACCTCTATGGTTGTCGTCTCAGTCTTCTCTACGACCTCCTGTGATACCACGGCCACGGCAGGCGGCTGTTCAACCGCCGTGATGGCTTCAGGTTCAGGTTTGGACTCGGGTTCAGCCATAATCATAGGCGCGTGCTCAGGCTCTAAGGGCGCAGCAGGTACCGGCACGACCTCTGCGGCAACGTCTGTAGGCGTTGATTCTACAGAAGTCGCTGCGGTTTGCACCTGGGGCACTGACGGATCTGGAGGCGTTAACCGCTCGCTCTGCGGTTGTGGCGGTTGACGCGCTTCAGCTTCAACCACACTGCGCTTGACATAAGTGCGCTTTTTGCGGACTTCAACGCTCACCGTCTTGACTAAACCCATACCACTAGACATTTTAATTTCTTGGTGAGTTTTACGCTTGAGCGTGATTTTTTTCGGCTCACTCATTTTAAGTGGCCGTTTACTGCCGTGACTTTTCCGCAAATGTGCTAAAAAATTGTGCTTTTGCTCGTCAGTAATCGTTGTTTCAGCCCCACCTCGCACAGGAATACCGGCCTCATCAAGTTGCATCAGCAATCGATCAACCGGAATCCCCACACTATCAGCGAACTGCCTTACTGTTACTTCAGCCATTGACTCCATTACCTCTCGCAACTCGCTTTACTATTCGCCCGCAAACCAAGGCGCCCTAGCCGTCATGATTAAATCCGCTGCCCGTTGAGCCTCAATACCGGTCATATCGGTCAGATCATCCACCGATAATTCCGCTAACGCCTCCATGTTCACCACACCCTGACCAGCCAATCGGTAGGCTAAATCCTCATCCATACCCACCATAGCCAATAAATCGGCGGCTGGCTCCGCATCACCGATTTCCTCTTCCTGAGCAATGGCTCGGGTTAACAAGACATCGCGGGCGCGTTCGCGCAAAGCCTCAACAATTTCAGCGTCGAACTCGGCAATTTCCAGCATTTCCTGACTGGGTACATAGGCGACTTCTTCGATACTGGCAAACCCTTCACGGACTAAAATGTGGGCAATATCTTCATCCACACCCAGCCAATCGCAAAATAACTGCAATAATGCCTCGGACTCATGCACACTTTTTTGCTGTGCCTGAGCTTCGGTAATCACATTAATTTCCCAGCCGGTTAATTCACTGGCCAAACGCACATTCTGCCCACCACGACCAATCGCTTGGGACAGTTTTTCTTCCGCAACGGCAACCTCCATGCTGTGGGAGTCTTCATCGATAACAATCGACACCACTTCAGCCGGCGACATCGCGTTAATCACATATTGAGCCGAATTATCGTTCCACAATACGATATCGACCCGCTCACCGCCTAACTCATTGGACACGCTCTGCACTCGCGAACCCCGCATACCCACACAGGCACCCACAGGGTCGATGCGCATATCGTTACTTTTGACAGCGATTTTTGCTCGCTGCCCCGGATCGCGGGCCGCCCCTTTAATTTCAATCAGTCCTTGACCAATTTCTGGCACTTCTACTTTAAACAATTCAATTAATAATTCAGGGGCTATTCGACTGACAAACAATTGCGGTCCTCGGGGTTCAGAACGCACGTCCTGCAAATAGCCACGCACCCGCTCGCCAACACGCAGCATTTCGCGTGGCAAGAGATCTTCACGAGTCATTAAGGCTTCAACCCCTCCACCAAGATCCAGATGCACATTGCCACGTTCTAACCGCTTCACCACACCACTGACCAGCTCACCTTTGTGGGCGATATAGGCATCGACAATTTGCGCACGTTCCGCTTCACGCACTTTTTGCACAATGACCTGTTTAGCCGTTTGAGCCGCAATCCGCCCAAATGCTGGATTGGGCAACAGTTGGCGCACAATACCACCGACTTCAGCCTCTGGATCAAGCTTGCGTGCCTGTTCGATGATCATGGCTTTTTCCGGTGATTCCGCAGCCGTCTGTGGCTCAGCCACCTGCCAACAGCGATACGTGGTGTACTCACCAGTACGGCGATCAATCACCACTTGCACGTCAGCGTCTTCCGTGAAGCGTTTTTTCGCTGCCGAAGCCAAGGCCGCTTCTATCGCCTGAAAAATGACTTCCCGAGACACCCCTTTTTCGTTAGATACCGCATCGGCAACCTGTAAAATTTCTTTGCTCATTGTGCTTACCCCTTCCCCGCTCCAATTGCCGCAAAGTCCGGCACTAACCGAGCCGATTTGATGTTGTCAAACGACACATTAATGATACCTTGCTGTTCAGTCGCTAAGACAACCTTACCCTCCCGAATGCTGTGTAATCGACCTGAATAGCGACGTTGTCCCTGGTCGGGTATTACCAAATGTATCCGCAATGGCTGACCGATATGACGCTCAAAATGCGCCAGTTCAAATAAGGGTCGATCCAAACCTGGAGAGGACACTTCCAGCGTATAGGTATCGCTCAGCACCGCCGCCACATCCAAAACCCCACTGATTTGATGACTCACCCGACTGCAATCATCCACCGTAATGCCGTCTGGATGATCAATATAGACACGCAGCAGCGGACTGCGCGGCTTGCCGTGCAGTTCGACACCCCATAGCTCAAAACCCAGTGCGGTAACACTGGGTCGTAATAGCTCGCGAATTGTTCGAATTTTTTCGTTCAACACGCCTAATTACCCCAAAAAAAATGGGCCTTAAGGCCCATTCCCGAAATTCATACGGTTGGTCAAATCACTTCCGGCAACGGCAAGAACCTGACCAGTAAGTAAACGATAAAAAAAGCCCGCTAACGGGCTTGAATTGTGGTAGCGGGGGCAGGATTCGAACCTGCGACCTTCGGGTTATGAGCCCGACGAGCTACCGGACTGCTCCACCCCGCAACTGAGACTGAGCATATTAGCAAGGTATGAACTGGTTGACAAGTACCCAAGGGATATTTGACGAAAAAACCGCTATCGGCTTGCCGCAGCCCAGTGTACTGTGACAATATCCCGTCACTGCGCGGTGACCTAACGCGCCGGATAGTGATACTATCATGGCAGCACTACAGGCGTTAGCCCTAGGCTGACTATTATACTGACTGTCAGCCAACGCGGCGCTTTTGCCCGATACCGTGTAGCTCGGTGGCCATCTGATAGATGCTGGCCACAGTGGGTGTCCGACACTCAGTTGGCGCATTTTGTGCTTGTTGAAAGTGAACTGTCCATTGCAGGTTGTCTGCCCATGCGTAAAAAAGTCTACATCAGCTTAGTGACCATCATGCTATTAATCGCGCTGGTCATAGCGAC
>PWUP01000010.1 GCA_003562535.1 Gammaproteobacteria bacterium
CGCAGCCGTCTATTACTGGCTTGGGAAATCCGCCTATTACAAGCGGCTGAGTCCAGCGGCAAACTGGATTCTCTATTACGCCATCTCACCGAACACTACCGAGAACGTGCCCAGCACAGCCGCCAGCTACGCAACCGCATGGCTTATCCGGTGTTGATCCTGATCTTAGCCGTGTTCATTGCCCCCGTGCCGGCTTTGGTCAGCGGCACACTAGAATCCAGCGCCTATTTCGCCCGAACCGTACTGCCTTTATTGGGGGTATTCCTCATCGTGCAACAGCTTAAACGCAGTGGGCAACGGGTGTTAAGCCATGATAGCCGAGGACTCAGTGATGCTCTGCTATTGCGTTTGCCCATCGTTAAACTGCGGTTACGGCGGGATATACTGCTCACCCTCACCCTAGCGCTAGAGGCAGGGGTTCCCGCCCTAGACGCTTTGGCACTGGCGGCTAATAGCACCACCAGCGCCGGATTACGTCGGGCGGTGCGTGAAGTGATCCGTGCCGTGGAACAGGGCATCCCCCTCAGTCAAGCGTTGGCGGATGCCGGTCTGCTGAGCGATCAGCGGTTTGCTGAATTACTGACTAGCGGCGAATACGCCGGGCGTTTAGATGAGATGCTCACGCACGGACTGGCTGGCATTAATGAACGACTGCAAGACCAGATCAATACCTTAGTAGAATGGCTACCGCGCTTTATGTACGCTGGCGTGGTGATTTGGATTGTGATGGGGTTTTTTTAAACGGGCGTTAGGGCGTGCCTCATACGCCGCAGCGCCTCATCCAAAGTCGCTAAATCGGTGGCAAACGACAGGCGCAAACACCCGGGGACACCAAAAGCAGAACCGGGTACTAAAGCCACCCCAGCATGTTCTAACACATACTCCGCCAGAGCCACATCGTCATCCACTCCCGCTAAACGCTCAATCAGCGCCTGACAGTCTGGAAACGCATAAAATGTACCATCACCGGGCGCAATCCGCATTCCGGGAATTGCGGCCAGTTGCTCGATGACCCGATCATGGCGGTGCCGATAGGCCGAACACATGGTGGCCACACAGCCCTGGTCGGCATTCAGCGCCACCACAGCAGCCGCTTGCGAGATAGAACACGCGCCAGACGTACTTTGCGATTGCACTGTACTCATCGCTTGGATCAATGCCTCAGGGCCAGCACAGTAACCAATCCGCCAGCCGGTCATGGCATAGGCTTTGGATACCCCATGTAAAATCACCGTGCGCTCACGAAGCGGCGGACACGCCATCACGATATTGCTAAAAGGTTCATCCGCCCAATAGATGGCCTCATACATATCGTCACTACCGATAACCACCTGCGGATACGCTTGCAGCACTTCCCCAAATGCGGCTAATTCACGGCGAGAATACGCCATACCTGCCGGATTCGATGGACTGTTGAGAAACAGCAAGCGGGTGCGTGGCCCCAAGGCAGCATCGAGTTGCTCCGGGGTGATTTTATAGCGGTGGTTGTAATCGGTCGGGATGATCACTGGCTCGCCATCAGCCAGTCGTACCATATCGGGATACGACACCCAATAGGGAGCCGGTATAACGGCTTCATCCCCCGGATCGAGCAAGACCTGCGCTAAATTGTAACAACACTGCTTACCCCCAGAAGACACCATGACTTCACTGGGCGCATAGACTAAGCCATTATCACGCCTAAACTTATGCACTATAGCTTGTTTTAACGCGGCAGTACCGCCCACTGCGGTATACTGGGTATCGCCGTTTTGAATCGCCGCAATCCCTGCGTGTTTAATCGCATCGGGGGTGGCAAAATCAGGCTCTCCGGCTGCCAAGCTAATAATGTCATGACCCGCGGCTCGGAGTTCTGCCGCCTTAGCGGTTACCGCCATCGTTGGAGACACCTTGACACGCTGAATGCGTTGCGATAATAAAGTCATAGCGTCTTGCACTCCATGAGTAAACTGAGGATTTTCAGTATGCACCCGCGTTGCCCTTATAGGGTTGCCTTTGGATTGATGATTGTACTGCTATTAGCCGGTTGTAGCAGTACCCGCCCACCCTCTGCATCCACAACGGAGGTGACCGACGAACGCGCTGAAATTGTCTTGGCCGCCCTCGGTTATTTAGATGTACCCTACCGCTATGGCGGCAATAGTCGTCAGGGTTTAGACTGTTCAGCCTTGGTGCAACGGGTTTATCGTCGAGTCGGACGCCAAGTACCCCGCACCAGCCGCCAACAAGCTCAGAGCGCCCAGCGCGTTCAAACGTCGCAAATACAACCGGGGGATGTGGTATTTTTCGCCATCGATGGTGGCCCCATCAACCATGTCGGCATTTATATTGGCGATGGACGTTTTGTGCATGCACCCAATAGCCGCAGCCGTGTGCGTATTGAACCCTTAAATACTGGCTATTGGCAACCGCGTTTGCGTTTTGCTGGACATTTTTTATGACCAACCCAAGATAGCCCAACCACAAGAGGAAGCGAGACCGGGGTCGGCTGACACCGACGCGCTATCCCTACCCGCCCTGAAGGACGGGGTTTCTCGCGCAATCTGATCATCATGCAAAACTTCAACCCTCTCATCCGCCTCCGCTACGGCCTTATCATTGCGCTGCTTAGCCTGCTCCCCATCAGTGCCAGTACCGCAACCTCGTATCATGTGGACACCGTGGCCAGCGGTTTTGATCATGCTTGGGGCATGCCCTTTATCCCTAATCAACGCCTGCTGTTAGTCAGCGAACGTCCCGGTCAACTGAAACTGGTTAACCGCGACAGCGGAGCCGTAACATTGATCTCAGGACTGCCGGACGTTCATGCCCGCAGTCAGGGCGGTTTATTGGATATTGCCTTGCACCCCGATTACCCTGATCAACCGTGGCTGTATCTCAGCTATGCCGTCAGGGATGGCCGTCTCGGTCAATCGACCACGGCGCTAGGACGGGGGATTCTTGATCTCGACGCTGGGTTATTGCGGGATTTTGAAGAACTCTATCGCGCCCAACCGCCGGTTGCCAGTAATGCCCACTATGGTTCACGCCTGGCCTTTGATGCGCAAGGGTATGTGTACCTCACTGTTGGTGATCGCAATTCTAAAGACTTCGGGCCACAGCACTACTCTCAAGACATCAGTAATGATTTGGGGGCGATTTTACGCTTGCACGCTGATGGCCGCATTCCGGTCGATAATCCCTTTGTGGATGATCCCGAAGCCAGTCCAGCGATTTTTTCCTACGGTCACCGTAACCCCCAAGGCTTGGCCTTTCATCCCCAGACGGGTGAATTATGGGAAAACGAGCATGGCGAACGTAATGGCGATGAGATCAATATTATTCAGGCAGGCGGCAATTACGGTTGGCCGATTGCCACCTACGGTGTGAGCTATATGACCGGTCGTCCCTTTGCGGTGACTCCGCCGGAAAACCCGAACACCATCAATCCCGTGTACTATTGGGAGCCGGATCACCCCGAAGGCTTTCCCCCTTCCGGTTTAGCGTTTTATTTCGGCGAGGCTTTTCCCGACTGGCAAGGTAATCTGTTGATGGGTAATCTGCGCCATCAATACCTTGGTCGGTTTAGCGTCGCAGGGCATACCGTCGAGAAAACGGAACGCCTGCTGGCTGGACGCGGGTGGCGCATCCGTGATGTGGGTGTCGGGCCGGATGATGGCTTAGTGTATGTGCTCATCGATCAGGCCAATGCGCCATTGGTGCGGTTGCGGCCAACGTCACCGTGATATAGCGGTTCGCTTTGATTACCGGACTTCTGTTGAACCGGTAATGTCGGGCAACGCTGCGCTTTTGCCTGACCTATCACCGCTGCAGCGTGAACACAAATTTGCCCTGCATCAGCGCCGATTGCGTTACAATACTCCATTTGCTCAAGTCACCTTGTTCAGCCATGTCCCAATACATCTACACGATGAACCGCGTCGGCAAAGTCGTGCCGCCAAAGCGGGAAATTCTCAAAAATATTTCACTGTCCTTTTTTCCCGGCGCTAAAATTGGCGTTCTCGGCCTCAATGGCTCGGGTAAATCCACGCTATTACGCATTATGGCGGGCTTAGATACCGAAATCATCGGCGAAGCACGCCCCCAACCCGGTATTCATATTGGATACCTGCCCCAAGAACCGCAGCTCGATCCAACTCAAGACGTGCGTGGTAACGTCGAGCAAGCCGTGCAACCGATTAAAGACGCGCTGGCTGAGCTTGATAGCGTATACACCGCTTACTCCGAGCCTGATGCCGACTTCGAGGCACTGGCTGCTAAACAAGAACAACTGGAAAGTTACCTGCAAACCACTAATGGCCATGACCTAGAGCGAACCCTCGATGTGGCGGCCGATGCTCTAAGGTTGCCGCCTTGGGAGGCCAAGGTAGACACCCTATCCGGCGGTGAAAAACGCCGTGTGGCCTTATGCCGATTACTCTTGTCCAAACCGGATATGCTGCTGCTCGATGAGCCGACCAACCATCTGGACGCTGAATCCGTCGCTTGGTTAGAGCGCTTTCTGCAAGATTATGACGGCACCGTGGTGGCAGTCACCCATGATCGCTATTTCCTTGATAATGTCGCAGGCTGGATTCTGGAACTCGACCGCGGTCATGGCATACCGTGGCAGGGCAACTATTCGTCTTGGCTGGAGCAGAAAGAAAAACGCTTAGAACAAGAGCAAAAATCTGAACAATCGCGCATTAAAGCCATGCAGGCCGAACTGGAATGGGTACGGTCTAATCCCAAAGGCCGCCAAGCCAAATCCAAAGCCCGTTTAACTCGGTTTCAAGAATTGGCCTCACAAGAATTCCAGCAGCGCAATGAAACCCAAACCCTGTACATCCCACCCGGCCCACGCTTGGGTGATTTAGTGGTGGAAGCCCAGCAGGTGCGCAAAAGCTTCGGTGAGCGCTTACTTATGGATGATTTGTCCTTTCAGCTTCCCCCGGGCGGTATTGTCGGCGTTATTGGCCCCAATGGCGCCGGTAAAACCACTTTATTTCGGATGATCACCGGCCAAGAACCGCCCGATAGCGGCAGCCTGCGTATTGGCGAGACGGTACAACTGGCCTATGTGGATCAATCCCGCGACGCGCTTGATGCCGATAAATCCGTGTGGGAAGAAATTTCCGATGGCCAAGACATTATCATGGTAGGCAACTACCAGTTGCCTTCACGGGCCTATGTCGGGCGCTTTAACTTCCGTGGATCAGAACAACAAAAACCCATTGGCACACTCTCGGGTGGTGAACGCAATCGAGTGCATCTGGCTAAACTCTTACGCAGCGGTGGTAATCTATTGCTGCTGGACGAACCCACCAATGATTTGGATGTGGAAACCTTGCGGGCGCTGGAAGAAGCCCTGTTGACCTTTGCCGGCTGTGCGGTGATTATCTCTCACGACCGCTGGTTCCTGGACCGGATTGCTACGCATATTCTCGCCTTCGAGGGAGAGTCGCAAACCGTCTGGTTCGAGGGTAATTATGCCGAATACGATGCGGATCGACACCGCCGTTTAGGCATCGAGGCCGATCAACCGCATCGGATTAAATATAAAAAACTTGCGTAACCATCAGAGGACATTATGAGCAGTCTCATTGAACAGTTTCGCCAATCCTCACCCTTGTTCGGCGGCAACGCCCCCTTCATCGAAGACCTCTACGAAAGCTATTTGCAAAACCCCGATACCGTTCCAGACAACTGGCGGATGTATTTCAATAACCTGCAACAACAGCCTGGTGGCAATGGCCGGGATATCGCCCATGAGCCCATTCGTGAATCCTTTGCCCGCATGGCACGCCAGATGCCACTGCCAAGCGCCGGGGTACGCAGCGGCACCGCCAATATGGACGAAGCCGCCGCGCATAAGCAAGCTTTAGTGCTGCGCTTGATCAATGCCTATCGCACCCGTGGTCATCAAATTGCACAACTCGATCCGCTCAATCTACGCGAACGCCCCCCGATACAGGACCTTGAACCGGCGTTTTATGGCCTGACCGAAGCGGATATGGACACCACGTTCAATACCGGTTCACTGCAGTTGCAACCCCAAATGTTGCTGCGCGATATTGTGGCCAGCATCCGCGAAATCTACACCGGCACCATCGGTTCGGAATATATGCACATCACCCGCACCGAGGAAAAACGCTGGCTGCAAAAACGGCTGGAAGCCCCAATGGCGCGGTTACACCTTAAACCGGAACAGCAACAGCAATTGCTCAAGCAACTGATTGCCGCTGAGGGTTTGGAAAAATACTTACACACGCGCTACATCGGGCAAAAACGCTTTTCTCTGGAAGGGGGCGACAGTCTCATCCCGCTGATGGATCAACTCATCCAACGGGCGGGCAGTCAAGGCACCCGCGAGATCGTCATGGGTATGGCGCACCGTGGGCGGCTGAATGTGTTGGTCAATATTATCGGCAAATCACCGTCAGAACTGTTTGAAGAGTTTGAAGGCAAACACAAACAGCAGCTCAGCTCGGGTGATGTGAAATACCACCAAGGGTTCTCCTCGAATGTGGACACGCCCAGTGGGCCAGTTCACTTGGCACTGGCGTTTAACCCCTCGCATTTGGAAATCGTCAACCCGGTGGTGCTTGGCTCGGCACGCGCCCGCATGGAACGCCACCGCCAAGACCATCCCGATCTGCCGGTGGACAGCGTCTTGCCGATTCTGATTCATGGTGATGCGGCGTTTGCCGGTCAAGGCGTGGTTATGGAGTGCTTGCAACTGTCTCAGGTGCGTGGCTATCGTACCGGCGGCACCGTGCACATCATCGTCAATAACCAAATTGGTTTCACCACCAGCAACCCACTTGATGCCCGCTCGTCGCTGTATTGCACTGACGTCGCTAAAATGATTCAGGTGCCGATTCTGCACGTTAACGGCGATGACCCGGAAGCGGTGTTGTTCGTCACTCAGTTGGCACTCGACTATCGCATGGCCTTTAACAAAGATGTGGTGATTGACCTCATTTGCTACCGCCGACTCGGCCACAACGAGGCGGACGAACCCTTGGCAACGCAGCCGATGATGTATAAAAAAATCAAGGCTCATCAATCTCCAGCCACTTTGTATGCGGAAACATTACAGAGCCAAGGCGTGATCGGTTCTCAGGATTTGCGTCAGTGGCAAGATGAATACCGCCAGAAATTAGACGAGGGAACCCATGTGGCGCGTCCCATCCTGCCGGATACTGATACTCTGGCGGCTACCGGCTGGAGTGCTCTCAAAACGATTGATTGGGACGCGGACGTTGATACCCGCGTCTCACAAGCCACCATTCGGCGGCTGTCCGAGCAATTACTGAGCTTGCCCGAAGGTTTTGAACTCAATGCCCGCGTGGCTAAAATCATGGATGATCGGCGTAAAATGGCCGCAGGCGCTTTACCTTTAGACTGGGGCTTTGCCGAGAATATGGCGTATGCCACCCTATTGGAAGAAGGTTATAAGGTGCGGATTTCCGGGCAAGACAGTGGTCGTGGCACCTTTTTCCACCGCCATGCGGTGCTCCACAACCAAAAGGACGGCAGTAACCATGTCCCGCTGATGAATCTTAACGATGTACCCGCCAACCGTTTTGTGGTCATCGATTCGATCCTGTCTGAAGAAGCCATCCTCGGTTATGAATACGGCTACAGCACGGCTGAGCCTCATGGTCTGGTGGTTTGGGAAGCCCAGTTTGGTGATTTCACCAACGGTGCCCAAGTCGTTATTGATCAGTTCATCACTTCTGGGGAGGCCAAATGGGGTCGCTACTGCGGACTGGTGATGCTGTTACCGCATGGCTACGAAGGCCAAGGTCCGGAGCACTCTTCAGCGCGTTTAGAACGGTTTATGCAGCTCTGTGCTGAGCGCAATATCCAAGTCTGTGTACCGACAACCCCCGCGCAATGCTTCCACATGCTGCGGCGGCAAATGCTGCGCGACTTCCGTAAACCTTTGATTACCCTTTCACCCAAAAGCCTGCTGCGCCATAAGCTGGCCGTGAATAGCTTAGAAGATCTGACCCAAGACGGTTTCCAGACCGTGATTGGCGAAATTGACGAGCTGGATCCAGCACAGGTCAATCGCCTGGTGTTCTGCAGCGGGAAGGTGTACTACGATTTACTCGAAGCCCGCCGTCAGCAGGGGTTAAACCATGTGGCCATTGTGCGTATCGAGCAGCTTTATCCCTTCCCATGGACTCGCTACAGCGAAGAAGTCGCACGTTACAGCCACGCCAAGCAGTTAATCTGGTGTCAAGAAGAACCATTAAACCAAGGAGCCTGGTATCAGATTCAACACAAATTGCGGCATTCACTTGGCCCAGACCGTGACATTCGCTATGCGGGTCGCCCTTCGTCAGCCTCACCGGCGGTCGGTTATTATGGCCAGCATATCCAACAACAACAAGCCTTGGTTGCTGATGCCTTAGGTCTTTAACCACTCAATTAACCAAGGCATCTAAAGATAAAGAGAGGATAATCACTCCTATGACTATTGAAGTGCGCGTTCCCACACTCCCAGAATCCGTCGCAGACGCCACCTTAGTAAGCTGGCATAAACAGCCCGGTGACCGAGTTCAGCGTGATGAGAACCTCGTTGACCTTGAAACCGACAAAGTCGTTTTAGAAATTCCCGCTCCGGCGGATGGGGTAATGGGCGAAATTCTCCAAACCAATGGCAGCACCGTGCAAGCCGGTGATTTGATCGCTTATGTGGAGGCCAGTGACAGCGCTACTGCGTCAACCGCCGAGCCTGCGGGGGCAGCACCCGCTGCGGCCGCGACAGACAGCGCAGATAGCGCATTGCCCAGCGACTTACTGGAGAATCTCAGTCCTGCGGTACGACGACTGATCAACGAACAAGGCGTTGATCCTCGTCAGATTACTGGCAGTGGTCGCGGGGGACGCATTACCAAAGCCGATGTATTGGCTTATCTTGAGCAGCCGACCCCGCCTGCGGAACCCACCCCACCACCCCAGCCCGCCCCAGTGGCTGCTCCAGCCGCCCCTGCCCCTGCACCCTCAACGACACCTGCCACGCCTAGCGTACCACCTGACCCCAGAGGGCGGGTTGAACAGCGGGTGGCAATGACCCGTTTACGCCAGCGGATTGCCGATCGCTTAGTCCAAGCGCAGCAAACCGCCGCAATTCTCACTACATTTAATGAAGTGGATATGCAGCCGATTATGACGCTGCGCAACCGCTATAAAGAGAAGTTTGAAAAAGAACACGGCGCCCGCTTGGGCTTTATGTCGTTCTTTGTGAAAGCCTCAATTGAAGCCTTAAAGCGCTTCCCTGCCGTGAATGCCTCGCTGGATGGCAGCGATATGATTTACCACGGTTACTACGATATTGGGATTGCGGTGTCCTCGCCGCGTGGCTTAGTGGTTCCGATTATGCGCGATGCGGATCAACTCAGCTTTGCCGAAATTGAAAACACGGTCGGCGATTTTGGTAAACGCGCCCAATCCGGTGCGCTGACGATGGAGGATTTAACCGGCGGTACGTTTTCCATCACCAATGGTGGCGTATTTGGTTCGCTGGTATCGACGCCCATTCTTAACCCACCGCAAAGCGCCATTCTCGGCATGCACAAAATCCAAGAACGCCCCGTGGTGGAGAATGGCCAAATTGTGATCCGTCCTATGATGTATCTGGCCTTATCCTACGATCATCGTATCATCGACGGGCGTGAGGCCGTCAGTTTCTTAGTGGCCATTAAAAATGGTTTAGAAGATCCCACTCGTTTGCTCCTGCAACTCTAAGTGGTCTGCGGATCGTACTCTGGACTCTCTGGGCTGATCTCACCAGTCAGCCCCCCCACACTCAGGGGTTATCATGGCTCAAACGTATGATGTTATTGTCATCGGCGCAGGACCGGCGGGTTATGTCGCCGCTCTCCGCTGCGCTCAATTGGGTATGGAAGTCGCCTGCGTCGAGCAGTGGATTAATACTCAAGGCAATCCTGCACTGGGTGGAACCTGCCTGAATGTTGGCTGTATTCCATCCAAAACCTTGCTGGAATCGTCTGAACAGTACCAAAAACTTAAACAGGGACTTGACACCCACGGCATCCAGCTCGGCTCGGTAGAACTCGACCTGCAGCAAATGATGCAGCGTAAACATGAGATTGTGGCTCAATTAACCGACGGTATTGCACAGCTTTTCAAAAGCAACGGCATTGTTTGGTTACAAGGGCGCGGTAAGCTATTAGCCGCTCATCAAATCGAAGTGACGGCCCATGACGGCAGCACCTCTCTCTACAGCGCCGATCATATCATCCTGGCAACCGGCTCCAGTCCGGTCACTATCGGTGCAGCGCCTTTAGACGGCGAGCGGATTGTTGATTCTACCGGCGGACAAGAATTTACTGAAGTACCCAAAACCTTAGGCGTGATTGGTGCCGGGGTTATCGGTTTGGAATTAGGCAGTGTGTGGAAACGGCTTGGCTCAGAGGTGATTTTGCTGGAAGCCGTTGATCAATTCCTAGCCGATGTAGACGAACAAATCGCCCGTGATGCCTTGCGCCAGTTTACTCGCCAAGGCTTGGACATCCGCTTAGGTGCACGAGTGGTTAAAACCGAAGTGGGTGATGAACACATCGCCGTGTATTACCAAGACCAAAACGGCGATCACACACTCACCGTGGATAACCTCTTGGTGTGTGTCGGACGCATCCCCAACTCCGATGGCCTCGCTGCACCTGAAGCGGGTCTGCTGTTCGATGAACGCGGTTATGTCCATACTGACGAATACTGTCAAACCAACCTGCCGGGTGTTTATGCGATTGGTGATTTAGTTCGCGGGCCGATGCTGGCGCATAAAGGCTCTGAAGAGGGCGTGATGGTCGCCGAGTCCATTGCCGGTCATTCAGTGAATCCGCTGAACCATGATGCCATTCCCTGGGTCATCTACACCCACCCCGAAATTGCTTGGGTCGGCAAAACCGAGCAGATCTTAAAAACCCAAGGCGTACCGTACAATGTCGGTACCTTTCCGTTTGCCGCCAATGGTCGCGCCAAAGCTATGGGTGAGTCCTCTGGCATGGTCAAAATACTGGCACACGCCGAAACGGATGCTATCCTAGGGGCGCATATCATTGGCCCGATGGCTTCGGAATTGATTCAAGAGTGTGTATTGGCTATGGAATTTTCCGCCAGCAGTGAGGATTTAGCGCGGACGATTCATGGCCACCCCACCTTATACGAAGCCGTGCATGAGGCCGCTTTAGCGGTGCATGGTATGGCGCTGCATAAGGTTAATACCTAATTTATTTAATGAATGCTTTATGAAAAGCATCAAGTTGAGCGCATGGGCAAAACAACAGGGGATTGCGTACCGCACGGCCAGCAGCGAGCAGTCCAGTCCCCAGGGGCGGCGTATTACCGTGATTCGGGGGTAAAACGAAGGTATGGCACCTACTTCTGCCGCCAACTGCCATTAGCCTGATACCACCAGCCTGGACGGGCGTGGCTGATCCAGCGTTCGGCAAAGGTCGCCTGAATCTGCGCGGTCCAATCAGGTCGGTTATTGGCTTGGGCGATTTCACGATACAGCGTTTGTAAATCTCGGTTTTGCTGCTCGACTAACTGAGTAATCCGTCCCCGTTGATTTAAGGGGGCGGCATTGACATCACGCACCGCAACCAAACCATCGGCTGTCAAGCCAATCGCGCCATTGTCCAATAAACCCTGCAAATGCTGGCGATAACGCTCAGCCAAGGACTGGCGGATGCGTTCAATCGCTGGGGAGGAAATCGTAATATCCGCTTGAGCTTGGGCATCACGCAATAGGAGTACCCCCCGCGTCATCACCTGCATATTGAATCCTTCATTAGGTAAACTCGATGAGTCACGCTGGCTGCTGGGCGGTAAACTCCACACATCTTCAATAATCCGATCTGCGGCCTGTTCCACTGCCGCTGCGGGAAAATACACATTAATGGTGACACAGGCCGCCAGCAGCAGTGTCACGGCCAGTGAGGCACCTGTTGTCCGCCAAAACACATTGGTCATTGCCCTACCCTCTTGATCAATAAACATTCATTCGACTATCGGCCCCTCGCTGCGCATCGCCGCTTGCAACCGAGTTAACAAGTCATTCCAATCCACCTGCGTGTTGTAACCTACAATATCAATGCGCGGCAAACCTCGTCCTTGTACCAGTTGAAATCCCCGACCGTCGGCCGTCGGTGCCAAGCCGCTCAGGGTGCAGATCCCATTCTGCAATCGGCAACCCACCCCCAAGCGAGCATAGTTAAACTCCTCAAACATGCTTAAAGCCCCGCGTGATAACGCTCCCGCAGCACCGGTACCGCCTAAATCCGAAATGCTCTCCACGGCGCGCTGGCTGATACGCCGCCGTGAGGCATCCGCCTCTGGAGTATGCAAATACGCATCAAAAGCCACCGGACGCCAATCCAGCAAACGCAAATCACGCACATGGCCACTGAGCAAGCCCTCCATGCGGCCAATATCGAAAGTGTGCGTGATGCTAGATAAATCTAAGTTGAACAGCTCAATATCAGCGGTTAATTCTGGCAGCGTTTCAAACGGTCGATCAAGACGTAAATTAGCCACGGTAATATCGCCATCAAACGCTTTGACCAACAACGCACCGTCGATGTCTAAACGATTATTCCCATAACGCACTCGGGGAATCACCCCACTGAGTGAACCGCTTAACGGTGGCCAATTCAGCGCGGCACTGACCGCCGCCATCGACAAACCCTCTAAACGCCCGCCGAATTGTGCCTGCACCTCGATTTGCGGTGCAACGACGAACTGTTGCAACAGCAGACTGCCATCTAATACCGGAATCCGCGCCGGGGCTGTCAGCCCGATCTGCCCTGGTCGGGTGTGCAAGGGCAGTTCAGTCGCCCCAATAGTGATTTGGTGAATACCCGCCGCCTGCCAGCCGATATGGGTGAATGCCTCTGCACCCCAGCTTAAACGCCCAAACAAACCGTGCACAGCAAAACGCTGCTCGGCTTCTTCAAGGTCAACGGCGTATAAATCCAGATTCAAGGCAGTCAATTGGTGCTGCTCCAGCACCAGATCGGCTGCGAGACGCCCACTGGTGTGTAGATCTTCCAGAATAGTTCCAAAAGCCAGCGGTTGCAGATAGTGCGTGTAAACGGGTTGCAGATCGGACGGCGGTATCTGTACGGTGAGCCGCCGCAGTGCCGGTTCGGCTTGGGGCTGCCACAGTAACGACCCCTCGATCTGTACCACTTCGGGATGATCGAAACGCAGGCGTTCCAAGCGTAACTGCCCGTCGCGCCAATCACCCTTGACATTCACTGTAATCGGACTTTGTGAAGACTGCCGGTTCCAGTACAGCGGTTCCACATACAATTCACCCGCACGCAGTTGCGCAACCAGATCAGCCCCCCGCTCAATCCGCCATTGACCATTCAGCTCTAAGTGCAGCCCCTCGCCCGCCTGCCGCCCATCAGCGCTGGCAAAACTCAACCGCCGTGCTCGCAGCCGCCCCTCAGCTCGTCGCACCCCAGTGGCATCGCCGTGTAAATGCACTTGACCAGTGAAATCACCCTCCAAGGTCTGGAGATCCACAACCTGTAACCAAGCGGCGGGTAGGCTCAGCGCGTGCAGTTCAGCGCTGAGCGTCCAGTGCTCAGGTTCATAGGCCAGCGTCACTTGCACACGTTGGCGCTGCCAGTGCAAGGTATCCAACTGTACATCCAGCGCCCCAGTATGCGGTTGGTAACTCAACGTCCCCTGAGCCTCAAGGTCTTGCCCAGTGATTCGCAACTCCGCACACTGCCAGTGGTGCGATTGATAGTGGAGCTGCGGGCAGTCCAACTGTACATCCACCAGCACTGGAGCCGGTTCTGGCAAGGTTAACTGGCCTATGGTTAAATGCAAGGTTGAGCGGGTGCCGAGCTGTAGGGTCAATGCAATCTGTTCAGCCTGCCAACCAGGACCGCTGAGCATGGGGCTGCTGCTGCTCAGGGTTAAACCCCAGGTGGGTGCTGTACCCAGCAGCAGCCACACCACCAGCAGTAGGTCGGGCAAAAGCCCTGCGTTGCCCGACATCATAGGACGACTGGCTGGCTGTCGGACACTTCCGGGGCACGACCTACACGGTATCAACAGGAGTCGGGACATCAGGGTGAACGACCATAGACCCACTCAACGATCAGGAAATACTCCCGTTGATAAATAGCGGTCGCCGCGATCGCAGATAATCGCTGCAATCAGTGCCTGTTCAAGCTGCTGTGACAGGCTCAATGCCGCCTGGATGGTGCCGCCCGAGGAAATACCCGCGAAAATGCCCTCTTCAGTCGCCAAGCGCCGAGTCATGGTTTCCGCTTGCTCTTGGGTGACTTCAATAATTTGATCAACCCGTGCCGGTTCAAAAATTTTGGGTAAATACGCCTCTGGCCACCGGCGGATACCGGGAATACTGGACTCACCTGCTGGTTGCACCCCAACAATGCGAATGGCCGGATTCTGTTCCTTGAGATACCGCGACACCCCCATAATCGTGCCCGTGGTACCCATAGAACTGACAAAATGGGTGATGCGTCCCTCAGTGGCCTGCCAGATTTCCGGACCAGTAGTCCGGTAGTGCGCCAGTGGATTATCCGGGTTGGCGAACTGATCGAGTACCTTGCCCTGACCTTGTTGCTGCATGCGCTCGGCTAAATCGCGTGCGCCTTCCATACCTTCCGCCTTGGTGACTAAGATCAACTGTGCTCCGTAGGCGCGCATCGACGCCCGGCGTTCGGCACTGAGGTTTTCCGGCATGATTAACACCATGCGATAGCCTTTCATGGCCGCCACCATCGCCAAGGCAATGCCGGTATTGCCGCTGGTGGCTTCAATCAGGGTATCACCGGGTTGAATCGCCCCGCGTGCTTCGGCTTGTTCAATCATCGACAAAGCTGGCCGATCTTTAACGGAACCAGCGGGGTTATTACCTTCGAGTTTAGCCAGCAGGATATTGCTGGTCGCACCAGGCAGACGTTGCAAGCACACCAGCGGGGTGCGACCCACACAGTCGGCCATCGTGGGAAATACTTTCGCCATATTGTTCACCCTTACTGCGGTTATCAACCGCTAAAGAGAAAAATCAAATGAGTTAAGGGCAGAGCGTTTTTGATCAAGCCTGTTGTTTGCGTACCGCTATGGGGCACGTCTTGTAGGCTGCAATCATGGTTCACGCCGCTGGCGGGTGTGTTGCTCTTGAGTTTGCCTGTGCGGCTTTTGGGTGTGTTCGGGTTCGTCAACCACCTCGTACTCACCCATAATGATACGAGTCTTTCCCCCCTGTTGATGGGGGTTGGGCTGATCAGCGGTGTTGGCATGCTGATTAGCACGCACCCAGCGGCGTAAACGCCAACGCTGCCATGCTAGCCAGATGCTCGCCAATGCGACCAAGACTAGGAAAAAACCAAAGAAGAAGGCGGCTAGAAACGCTGAGGCGACAATAATGCCTACGGCCAATAACGCTCCCAGCACTTTGGATAGCCAACCACCGCCACCACCGCCGGGTAGCAACGGATGTGGGGATTTTGGCGGTGATGAATGTTCAGTCATAAATGATGTCCTATAGATCAGTTGTGAGCACTGTCCCCTAGTGTACCGATTTCGCTAAGCCTTGGCGAAGTTTTAGGCTGAACTGAACCCATGAATCATCGGTCTGCATCACCGTCATGTCAAACAACTCAGGTGCTGTTAACCCCTATGTTGCACTCCATACCCCTTTACTCGATGCTGACGTGCTTATTGGCTGTTACCTTAGCGACTGCCCAAGCGGTGGAGCCAATGACCAGTCCCAATGACGCTCGCCAGTTACAAAGCTTTACTCTGGACAATGAATTACAGGTGCTGCTGATCTCCGATCCGCAAGCAGACCAAGCGGCAGCCGCGCTGGCTGTGGCAGTCGGCAGTGTTGATGATCCGCCGGATCGTGAGGGTCTGGCGCATTTTTTAGAGCATATGTTATTTCTGGGTACGGAAAAATACCCGGAACCGGGCGAATATAAGCGGTTTCTCGCTTCGCACGGTGGTAGCCACAATGCCTACACAGCGCATGACCATACCAATTACTTTTTCCAAGTGGACGCCGATTATTTGCAACCGGCTCTGGATCGCTTTGCCCAGTTTTTCGTTGCCCCGTTGTTCAGCCCGCGTTATGTGGACAGCGAACGGCGGGTCATCCATTCGGAGTATCAATCCAAGCTCGGTAACGATGGCTGGCGAATTCGCTACGCGCAACGCATGGCTATGAACCCCGAGCATCCCAGTGCTCGGTTTAATATCGGCAGTCTGGAAACACTGGCCGACCGCGAAGGACGTAAGGCTCGCGATGAGTTACTGGATTTTTATCAAGAGCGCTATTCAGCCAATCTGATGCGGTTGGTCGTGCTGGGGCGGGAGCCACTGCCTGAGTTGCGCGACTGGGTAGACACTCGGTTTGCGGCGGTTGAAAATCGCGGCAGCGAGGTGGCGAGTGTCGCTGTGCCCTTATTCACGCCGGGGAGTTTACCGGCGCGGCTGGATGTCACACCGCTGCGTGAACAGCGCTATTTGACCTTGAGTTTCCCGATTGCGCCCCAGCGCGAGCATTATCGGGCGAAACCGTACCGCTATGTGGCGCATCTGATCGGCCATGAAGGCGAGGGCAGTTTACTGGCTGCGTTGCAACAGCAGGGCTGGGCGAACAGTCTATGGGCAGGGTTAAGTGCTAATCATAATGATGAGGCGGTGTTCAGCGTCGGGATTGAACTGACCCGAGCCGGATTAGAGCAGACCGATGCGATGATTGACGCCGTATTCCAGAAAATCGCCCTGATTGCCGAGCAGGGCATTGACGAGTGGCGCTTTGCCGAACTGCAGCAGTTGGCTGAGCTGAGTTTTCAATTTCGGGAAGCGCGATCTGATGTCTCTGAAGTCCGGTGGCTGGCGGCCAATATGCTGAACTATCCCGCAGCAGAAGTACTGCGTGGGCCTTATTTGCTAGCTGATTACCGTCCCGATCTGATCAAAGCCGTGCTGGCAGAACTGCGCCCGGATAATCTGCTGGTGACGGTCAGTGCTCCGGAGTTGGCAACCGACTCAGTGGAACCGTGGTTTCAGGTGCCTTATCGACGGGTCAGTCTGGAGCCGGATCCCTGGACGGCGAATGACCTATCCAAGTCCATCAGCGCCCAATTGGCCTTGCCTGAACCC